>CAZFXH010000161.1:0-21786 GCA_964522905.1 uncultured Anaerolineaceae bacterium | reverse complement strand
CGAGCCCCTCACGATCGTGTTCCTGCATTTCGTAGACTGCATCAGGACCGGCGAAACACCACGATCGGTTGGGCGCGCGGGGCTTCGAGGGGTCCCCACCCTCGAAGCCGCCCAGCGATCGATGACGACGGGCTGATGGTGAAGGCCGCCGCCCAGCGTGCCCCGACCGCGGTGGCCTCGCGAGCGACCGAAGAACCACGAACGTCGAACCGACTCCAGGCTCGCATCGCGCCCCTCCAAGCGGGGACCGCCTACGTCATCGCCCTCGTCGTCGTGTACGAGTTGCTCATCGCCCCGCGGATGTCCGGCTCTGGCCTGGTGGATCGCCTCGCCCGGGATGGCTCGTTCCTCGTCGCCTGCCTGCTGGCGATCGCCCCGACACCGTGGCTGGCGGTCGCCGCGCGGCGCCCATCGGATGCGGCGCTGTGGGTCCTGTATCTCGCGGCGTACGTCCCGGCCATCATCGTCCCGGCATTCGTCCTGGGTACAGGCTGGGCGCTTCTGCCGCTGTGGCTGACGCTCGCCGGCTCCTTCACCGGCGTCGTGGCCGT
This sequence comes from uncultured Anaerolineaceae bacterium, assembly GCA_964522905.1. Classification (GTDB taxonomy): domain Bacteria; phylum Chloroflexota; class Limnocylindria; order Limnocylindrales; family CSP1-4; genus SPCO01. The sequence goes on along the minus strand of CAZFXH010000161.1, from coordinate 21,235 downwards.
CGTCGGGAGCGTGCGACTCCGCGTGCGCGGGCGGTCGTTGGCGTCCGCTCAGTACGGCATCCTGCTCGCACTGCTCGGCCTCGCGGGAGCCGCCGGGATCGTCTACTTCTTCGGGGTTCCCACGAGCATCCCGGGCCTCGTCCAGATCACCGACGCCCGGGGCGACTACCGCGACCAGCTCGCGGAGGCTGGGCGACTGGGCGGGTACATGGTGTGGTGGACCGGTGGGGTCATCGGGCCCGTCCTGCTGGCCTATGCGGCGTGGTCCCGACGACCGGCCTTCTTCGTCGGTGGCGTCCTCGCGTTGGGGTTCGTCTACGCGGCGACCGCGTTCCGAAGCATGGTGTTCGTGCTGCTGCTCGTGGTCGTCATGCTGGTCCTGGTAGGCCGCCATCGTGACCGCTTCGCCGTCTGGTTCGCCTGGGCGACCACGTTCGTCGTCGTGGGCACCGCTATCGTTGCGGCGCTGGGCTGGATCTTCCCGGCGTCGATGCTGGTTCGGCGCGCCATCATCGTCCCGGGGCAGGTCCTGGCGTACTACCACGAATTCTTCCAGCGCGAGCCGCCGTACCTGCTTTCGCACAGCGTTCTCGAGGGTCTCGTCCCGCGTCCGTTCGTCGAGACGCCACCGGCGCTGATCGGCCTTCGCTACTTCGAGGATCCGTTCGTCAGTGCGAACGGGAATTTATGGGCCGACGGCATCGCCAACTTCGGTCTCGCCGGCATCGTCGTTGCCTCCGTCGTCCTCGCCGTCGTGCTCATCGGCCTGGACGCGGTGTCTGTCGCCAAGCCGCCGCTCATCACCATCCCGGTGGTCGCGGTCGGCGTGTGGGGCCTCACCAATTCGGGGATGCTCACGGTCCTGCTGACGCATGGGTTGCTCCTCACCGGTGGGCTGTTGTGGCTGCTCCCGTCGGACCGGCCGCAGCGGTGGCGGCCTGGGCCGCGGCGCGTCGCTCATGTCTCGACCGTCCACCGGAGCGACGATCCCCGGATCCTGCGCAAGGAGTGCCAGACGCTCGCGGAGGCCGGCTACAGGGTGACCTTCATCGGACAGGGCCAGCCGCCGATCGATCCCGGAGACGTGGCGTTCCTGTCGATCGGCGAGGTCGAGCATCGCCTCGCTCGCATCGTCCTGATGCCCTGGCGCGTCGTGCGGGCCGTCTGGCGGATCCGCCCGGACCTGGTCCACCTGCACGACCCGGAGCTGTTGGTGGTCGGCGCGCTGTTCAGGGTCCTGGGCATGCGGGTGGTGTACGACGCGCACGAGGATCTGCCGAGCCAGGTGGCCTACAAGCCATACCTTCCAAGATGGACTCGCCCATTGATCGCGCAGGCGACCCGGATCGGCATCCTTGTCGCCGGAAGGATGGTCAACGGCGTCGTCGCCGCGACGCCGCCCATCGCCCGCCGATTCCCGGCTGATCGGACGGTCGTCGTCCAGAACTTTCCGCTCCGTCGCGAGTTCGCCGATGTCGCCCCGATGCCATATGCCGATCGGCCGATGACCGTCGCCTACGTCGGTCGAGTCACCGAGGCCGTCGGTGGGTTGGTGATGGCCGACGCGGTCCGCGAACTGCGCCATCGACCGCATCTCCGTGTCGTCATCGCCGGACCGATGGACGCGGCGGTGAGTGCCGCCGTCGCGCCCCGGTTTAGGCCAGCCGGCACGGGCGGACCGGCCCTCGAGGCACCCGGCTGGCTGGACCGCACCGAGGTCGTCGATCTACTGGGTACGACGCGCGTCGGTCTCGTGGTCTTTCAACCGGTCGAGAACTACATCGATGCGCAGCCAACCAAACTGTTCGAGTACCTCGCGAGCGGCGTCCCGGTCGTCGCGTCCGACTTCCCGGTTTGGCGGGATATCGTTGGCGCGGTCGATGCCGGACTGCTCGTCGATCCGACGGATCCGGCGGCGGTGTCGGCCGCGATCGACACCCTGCTCGATGATCCAGAGCGCGCAGGGGCTATGGGCCAGCGCGGTCGGGCGGCCGTGCTCGAGCGATACATGTGGGACGAACAAGGGGCGCGGCTCGTCGCCCTCTACCAGCGCCTCATGCCCAGTCCAACCGTCCCGGATGGTGCATCGAACGAGTGGGGCACGGCCCGGGAAGGGGCGCGATCATCGGCCGGCGACGCACAGAGTGCCCTCCGGGGCGCCGACCTGCGACTGCTCCTGGTCTCCAGCCTCTATCCGACCTCGGACCGACCGGATGTGGGGCCGTTCGTCGAGCGGCGCGTCAGGAGTGCCCGAGCCACCGGGACGGCCGTGCGGGTCGTCGCGGCGACCAGTTACCGCGGTCCGGTCCTCCTCCGCTATCTCCAGCTGGCCTGGGCCGCATGTACCGCTCGGGGTCGGTTCGATGGCGTCGAGACGCACGTCCTCTTCCCGACCGGGCTGATCGGGATGGTGGCGGCTCGGCTGCGGTCCATCCCGCACGTCGTATACGCTCATGGCGCCGATCTCGCGGTCTCAGCGCAGCGGTCGTGGCTTCATCGACGACTCGCCCGTCTTGTGGCCCGGTCGGCGTCGCGCGTCGTGACGAACTCCGAGCACACCGCGTCGATGGTCAGACAACTCGGCATCGAACCACTGATCGTTTCGCCCGGTGTCGACACCGCTGGATTCCGACCCGGTGACCGGGGTACGGCCCGGGAAGCGACCGGCTTGCCGCAGGACGAACGCGTCGCGTTGTTCTGCGGCAGGATGATCAAGCTGAAGGGTGCCGAGACGTTCGCCGAGGCGCTCACCGACCTCGACGGGTGGCTCGGCGTGATGGTCGGTACCGGCGAGCTCGCGCCGGTCATCGCGCGGCAGTATCCAGCGATCCGCCTGGTCGGCGGTGTGCCGTTCGACGCCGTGCCGGACTGGATCCGAAGCGCTGACGTGGTCGTCGTGCCCTCGCGCCGTGAGCCTCTCGGGTTGGTCGCGATCGAGGCGCTGGCATCTGGCGTCCCGGTGGTTGCGAGCAACGTCGGCGGTCTCATCGAGTCGGTCCAGGATGGCCGGACCGGCGTCCTCATCCCGCCCGGCGATCCCAGTGCGATCGCCGAGGCCCTGCGATCGCTCGAAGACGACGGACGTCGGGCGAGCTACGCGGCTGCGGCACCAGCCAGCATCGCCCGCCACTCGCTCGATCGGTCGACTGAAGCGATGGACGCGATCTGGCGGTCCCTGGTGGGTTGACTGGAGAGGACGTGCGGCACGTGAGCACAGACCGCAGCCCTTGCGTACCACCGCCCGACATCCCGGGCCGGGACCGGCCCCTCGAGGGATGGTACGCTCGGAGACCCGTCGGTTGGCTGGAGGTGTCGTGCCCGAGACGATCCATCGCGGGGTGACCGGTCGCGACTTCGAGGGCGTGTGCATCCATGCCGCTCTCGGCGTGCACGAGCACGCCGCCCTGCTGGTACTGGCGGCACTGGCGCCAGGAGCCAGGCTCCTCGATGCGGGCGCGGGCTCGGGCGCCCTGACGACGCGGCTCGCCTCGCTCGGGTACGACGTCATCGCTTCGGACCTCGACGGGTCATGGTTCCAGGGCGGGACGCCGATCGTCGAATGGGACCTCGCGTCCGCCTCGTTGCCCGCGGGGATCGACCCGGGCTCTTTCGACGGTGTCTGCGCGATCGAGACGCTGGAGCATGTTCACGATCCCACCCAGGCCCTGCGCAACCTGTATGCACTCCTGCGGCCAGGCGGTCGGCTTGTCGTCTCGACGCCCAACGTGACGCACCCACGGTCGCGGGTCAAGTTCCTCCTGCGTGGGGCACCGGCGTACTTCGGCCGGCTGGAGTTCCACATGCCCGGCCACCGGACGATCCTGCCCGACTGGCTGCTCGGCGCGCTCGTCGCCGAGGCAGGGTTCGAGGATGCACAGACGAGCTATGCGGGATCGATGCAGCTGCACGGCGTCCAACGCCTGGGCTACGGCGTGGCAAGCGTGGTCTTTCGCCTGCTCGGCTGGCTGCCCGAGCCCCGGACCGACGACGGCTGCATCACCTTCATCACGGCGCGCAAGCCGGTCTGATCAGGGCATGGCGGCGGGACCGATCCCGCCCCGAGCGGCCAGTTCGGTCGGCAAGCGGAGCGCTCGCCAGACCGTGACCCGCAAGGGCACGAGGCAGAGCACGAGGAAACCCGCGGCGAGCCATATCGGTCCCATCGCGATCACGGTCGCGCCGGCGGCGGCACACAGGATCCAGATCGCCAGCTCTGAACGGGTCGGGATGACGCTCCGGCCCATGCCCGCCACACTCAGCGCTAACAGCGTCCCGAAGCTGAGCAGGGTCGCGATCGCCGACCCCTGGGAACCGACGGACGGGACCAGCACCACGTTGAGACCGATGCTCAGGGCCGCACTCACGACCACGAGCCCGGCGAGCCGGACCTGCATCTCCGCGGCGGCATAGAGGAGGGCAAGACCCGTCGCCACGGCCGCAGCGGTCAGGCCGAACGCGATCGGGGCGACGAGGGCCTCGCTCCCCGGGTCCTGGAGCCACAGGCCCGCAGTCAGGGTCAGGACGACGCTGACCACGCTGCTGCCCCACAGCACGACGGCGAAGAGGCTGCCGACCCAGGACGTGAGCACCTGGGACCTGGCCAGGTCCCAGGCCCGGAACACCGGTGTCCGGATGGCCACGGTCACGACGCTTGGCGCCAGCCGGATGATGAGGTCCACGATCGTGTAGACCGCGGCATACACACCGACTTCCTCCAGTGGCCGGAACACCGACAGGATGAACCGGTCTCCGACGGACAGGATGAACAACGCCACGGCGATGACCATCGAGGCCAGGCCGTACGCCCGCTGGTCACTCGCCGGCATCGGTTCCGGCGGCGCGGACGGGTCGCGTCCCCGCGTCGGCCATGTGGACAACGCGATCGAGGCGAGGAAGCCGACGGCCATGCCCGCGGCTGCCCCGGCAGGGCCGGCGATCCAAGCTCCCAGCACGGCGAGCGCGCCACCGGCGATCGCCCGCGTCGACGCGAGGATGCTGCCAGATCCGAACCGCAGATCGGCCCGGAGCTGGGCGACCCTGATGAAATACGTCGCGATCGAAAGCGACAGGACGCTGGTCGCGGCGATGGTCGCCGGGTCCCGGCCCGGTAGCAGGAGCGCGCCGGCCAAGGCTGCGACCAGCGTCGTCGCGAGGAGCGAAACGGGGGTCGCGCGCCGATCGATCGCACTTGGACCACGATGCCGGTAGCGGAGGATGAGGGACTCCGTGGCGCTGGTCGTCAGAAGTGGGACGCCACTGGCGACCGCGAACATCAACGCCCACATGCCGTACCCCGCCGCGCCGAGCAGCGTGAACAGCAGCCCGACCAAGACGAACGAGACGATGCCCGGCACGATGTAGCTCGGAGCCACAAGGGCCGAGTCGCGCAGGACTGGTCGTGCTCCAGCGAGGATCGAGGCCATGCCTAGCGCCGGGCGAGGGCGAGGTGGGCCGACCCCCGGCACGATCCCGTCAGGAGAGTTCCGAGCGGGCGGCATGCGGCGCATCGGTCATCGCGTCCCGCCCCACCAACTGGTGGATCGCGGCGAGCATGCCGATCGCCAGCCAGAGATAGGGCTCCACCAGAAAGCCGCCGGCCACCTGGCTGCTGAGGAAGATGATCACGATGGACAGGCCCACCGCGACCGCCGCGGAACGAAGCATCACCGACCCTGCCCGTCGCGTCGCCTGGACGACGAAGTTGATGAGGACCGCGAGGAAGATCGCCAGCACCGCCAGGCCGACGACACCGTGCTCGGCTGCGAATTGCGACAGGAACGTGTGCGGCAGGGTGACCGGCGCCGAGAGGCGGTCGCGCGGGATGAAGTCACGATACTCGCCCAGGAGGTAAGGGCTGAAGCCTCCGACGCCGATGCCGACGACCGGGTGGTCCTCCCACATCGCGATTCCTGCCTCCAGAAGGTAGTACCGGATCCCGTCGATCGGCAGCCGTTCGAAGAGCGCGTGCCCGAGGACCTCGCGAGGCGGGATGTAGGTCACATTCTCGGCCCCGATCAGATTCCCGCGACTCTCGATCGAGTCATCCCCGCCGAGGGAGTACGAGACGCCCGCGGCGAGCTCGCCGGCCCGGGACGCGGCCGTGCCATTCACGGCGGCAACCGCGATGAACGTTGCCAGGAAGAGTCCGCTGAAGGCGATGACCCAGCGACGAGGACGGAACGCCGCGATCGCCAGCGGCAACATGACGATGGCCGTGATCCACCCGAACCTGGACTGGGTAAGGACCATCGAGGCAGCGAACAGCACGACGCAAGCCGCGATCGCCAGGCCCATGCGACGGTCGGGCAGCCTCGTGATCGTCACCACCGCGAGCAGGACGATCAGGGTGATGTTGAGGAACCGGGCTGCGATGTTCGGGTCCCAGAACGTCGCGTTCGTCCGCCCGAGGATGCCGAAGACGCCGTCTCGCCACAGGTACACGTCGGCGATACCGAGGGCCACCGCCAGGATCGCGACGTAGACCCCGGCAGCGATCATGGCCACAGCGATCATGGCCACGGCGACCCGGTCACGCACGGCGATCGCAACGAACACGGCGAACGCCGTGTAGTACAGGGGCGCGAGCACCAACAGGACTCCGTTCTCCCAACGGGTCAGCACGAGACTGGCGACGAGGAGTGCCAGGATGAGGCCGATGCTCAGGGTCATGGCACGCGGCAGCGGCCAGCCGCGCGATCGACCGAAGATCAGCATCCAGACGATGGCCACGCCCATCAGGAGGCGAGAGAATTCGACCTGCTGGATCGGGAAGAGCGTCTTCGATACCTGCAGGGGCAGGGTGAGGATGATCAGGACGAGGAGCCATTCCGGGAATCGGGCGGCGACCGATGATCTGATCGCCCGCAGCCACGTCGACCGTCCTTGGTCCTCCGACTGCGTCGGGAGCGCCGGGTACGGGCGCCAGTCGATCTCTTGTTTGGCCATGTGACTCCATCGACACACGAAGTCAGGCCCCGCCGACCGAAGGCCCGTCACGCTCGCGAACAACATCCAGTCCGCAGGACCGGGGCTGACCGCTCGCGTCGAGGGCCGCCGGATCGGGCATGGCCATCGAAAGCGATGGTGGCAGGATAGTCCATCGCCGTTGACCCGGCGTGGGCCGATCATGCCGGATCGGAACCTTCTGCTACGCTCCCGCCATGCGAATCACCGTCGTCGGGGCCGGGTATGTGGGCTTGGTCACCGGGGTCTGCCTCGCCCGCCTGGGCGAGCACCACGTCACCCTGGTCGAAAAGGCCCCCGACCGCCTCCGGGAGCTCCAAGCCGGCAGCATGCCGATCGAGGAGCCGGGATTGGCCGAAGCGTTCGCCGAGGCACGGGAACGGATCACCGTCGTCGGCTCGCTCGACCAGGTCGAGCAACCGGACCTCGTGTTCATCGCCGTCGGCACACCCATCTCGGACACGGGCGAGCCGGACTTGCGACAGCTCCGCTCCGCGACTGCCGACCTGCGTCGGTGGCCAGACGTAGATGTCTCGGTCCGCAGCACGCTGCCGCCCGGGCTGTCGGTCCGCCTGCCGCAGCTGCTCGGTCGCGCCGACGGCGCCCGGGTCTCGACGAACCCCGAGTTCCTGCGTCAAGGCTCTGCCGTCCACGATTACGAGCACCCATCGCGGATCATCTTCGGCCGGTTCGCCGAGACGACCGATGCGCACCTCGCTGTCGTCGAGCGAGTGTACGCCGCCATCGAGGCCCCTCGGCTGCGCGTCGATGTCGCAGCCGCCGAGCTCATCAAGAACGTCGCGAATGGCTTCCTCGCCCTGAAGCTCAGCTTCGTCAACGAGGTGGCGGCTCTATCCGAGGAGTACGGCGTCGAGGTCACCGAGGTCCTCGACGGGATCGGCCTGGACCCGCGCATCGGTTCGGTCTACATGCGGCCCGGCCTCGGATTCGGGGGGTCGTGCCTCCCCAAGGAACTCCAGGTCCTCGCGGCGGCCGGGCGCCGGCGCGGCCTCCCGATGCACGTTGCCCGGGCGATCAGCCAGGTGAACGTCGAACAGCAAGATCGGTTCGTCCGCCAGATCCTCGCGGAGATCCCACGCGACGACGCCCGTGTCGGCCTCTTGGGTCTGAGCTTCAAGGCGGACACGGACGACCTGCGCGGCTCGCCCGCCTTGCACGTCGCCCGGCGACTCCTTGAGGAAGGCGTCGTCGTGACCGCGCATGACCCGGCCGTTCGCCCCGAGCACGCAGTCGCTGCGGCGCCGGGCCTGCAGGTCGTGAGCCGCCCGGAGGAAGTCTTCGAGGGTGCTGACGCCGTCGCCATCGGCACGGAGTGGCCGCAATTCGCCAAGCTGCCGCTCCAGCGCCTGCGGGACCGCACGCGCCAGCCGATCCTGTTCGATGGTCGCGGCATCATCGCCGCCGCCGATGCCGCGGCGGCCGGCTTCCACTACCGCGGCGTCGGTCGTCAGCCGCGGTCGCCCATTGCGGTCGAAGCGCGCTGAGCATCGACGGGCGGACCACGCGCCGAGTCGCCATCACCCTGCTTCCGCTCGTGGCCCTGGCGCTCATCGTCGATGTCGTCGGCGCCCGGGACAACGTCGGCACGTACGAACGGCTGCTGCCGAGCGTGTCGACGGCCGCGGACGACCCGTCATTCGGCCCGGCGATCGCGTCAGACGCCGCGACCCAGGGGCTGCTCTTGTCGGCGGCCGTCGCCGCGGACGACGAAGCCACCAGGCGCTCGGCCCGCGCGTGGCTGGACGCCGACCGCTCGCCGGACGGCTGGGGCATGTCGTCGACCTGGGACCCGTTCAGCGATGGATCGCCCACGCCGACGGGCACGCCGTTCGCTAGCACGACCGCCTTCGCCATCGATGGGCTGCTCGATGACGGGATGGATCCGGAGACGGCTCGCGAGATCGGCGCGATCCTCGTCATGTGGGCCCGCGAAGCCTGGTCGGACGGCTTCTTCTGGTACTCGGTCCTGCCACAGGACGCCATCGACGTCCCGAGCGTCAGCTCGATGCTGGGCGGCGTGACCGCGCGGTTCCTCGTGCAGCATGAGGGCGAGGCGCTGTCGCAGGATAACGCGACGTTCCTCCGCGAGCGGCTCGTCGCGACGTTTCGCCACTTGGCTGACACGCGGTTGCCCGGGTCGCGCTGGTCGTACTCGTCGCGCGATCCGATCGTGAACCACACGCAGCATCATGTCTCGATCCTGTGGGGCGGCGAGCTGGCCCGGGATGCCGGCATCGACCCCGGCTGGTCCCGCAGTGACGCCATCGCCGCACTTGACGCCTACGGACCTGTCTATCCGGCGGATGTCACCGACAAGGCTGCCAGACGTAGACGAGACGACTCCCCGTGGGCGACCGCCGGCACCGGATTTGCGACCGCCTGGACGACACGCTGGGGTGGCGATCTGCGCACCTGGTCGAGCGCGATGTGCCGGAGCCTGAAGGTCGCGCCACGGGTCGCTCGATACGACGTCCATGCCCTGCTGGGCCTGGCCATGCTGGGCTGGTGCGATTGCCGCGAGCGGGCGCGCGCCCTCCCGCGTCTCGCCACGACCTGCTGAGATCATCCCGTCCGGCGGCCTCTGTGCAAGCGGCTGTCGTCCCCGAACAGCACCGCGGACTTGCGCGCCAAGTCCATGATCCGGACCAGCTAGGGCGCGGCCGCCGCATAGCGGCTTTCGTCGCCGAACAGCTCCACGGACTTGCGCGCGAGGCGCTCCTCGTCGAAGCGCAATCGGTAGTCGAGCACGCCGGGGCCGGTCGCCTTGAGGGCGTACGGGGGGCCCAGCACGACCCCACTCACATCACTGTCGGCGAGGGTCTCCGCCAGCCCGATGAACTCGGCCACGCGCTCGGTCGGGAAGTTCGTGCGCAGGGCGTTGCCCGCCGCCTGGGTGATCTCGGGGATCCGGGTGATGTTCGCGGGTTGCACCAGTTGGCTGCGCAAGGCGAGCAAGACTTGCTGCTGCCGTCGCGACCGGTCGAAGTCCGTGTCCCCGACCCCCTTGCGCGTTCGGACGAAGGCCAGCGCCGTGATGCCGTCGAGGTGATGACGGCCCGGCGACAACCGGAACCCTTTCCGTCCATCGGGCCAGTCATAGGTCGGGTCGTCGATCTGCCGCTTGTTGTCGATCGTCACTCCGCCGACGAGGTCGATCACCTTGCGGAAGCCGTCGAGATCCACGGCCGTGTAGTACTGGATCGGGACTCCGAGGACGTAGCCGAGTTCCTTGGCGAGCGTGTCCAGCGGCCCGTCGGGGAATTCGTCGGGATGTTTGCGGGCATGGGTCATCAGGGAGTTGATCTTGGAGGTGTAGACCTCGCCGTTCGACAGCGTGAAGTCGGCGAGGTCTCGCGGGAAGCTGATCATCGCGATCTTCCCGGTGTCCGGATCGACGCTCACGACCATCAGGGTGTCGGTGAGCGCGGTGTCGCGATTCTCGGACGAGTCGACACCGATCAGCAGCATATTGACCCGGGAGCTCGGCGTCGCCGGAGTGGCGAACGGCTTCGAGCCGAAGTCGTCCATCGGGGCGGGGGTCACGCCCGGCGCAAGGGACGGGCGGGCCTCCGGCTCCTCCGCGGCGAAGACGCGCTGACCGGCGTCGTAAACCGACCACGTGAGGTAGCCGAGCCAGGCATGGGTGATGATCACGAGGACCGTCAGTAGCGCGAATGTCGTGAGGCCGCGACGCTGGACCCCGGGATCCCCGTCCAGCAACCCGTTCATCGCGTCGCCCATCGACACCGCCCGCCAGAGGCCGAGCAAGAGGACGATGAAGATGATCGCGAACGCCGTCGCCGGCTCGAGGACGAGGGACGCGAGGCGGCCGACACCGCCGAGGACGAGGACCAGCGTGATCAGCGCGACGACGACCACGGGCAGCGCGAACAGCACACCGGCGCGGGGACGTCCGGCGTAGCCCTGGCCCAGACCGGGCCACAGGAAGGACAGGAATGCGGCAATGGACGCGGAGCGGCGCGCCGGCTCGTCCGGCCGCCACGGCGTCGCGTGCGGGGTCCTGCGGGCGTGGGAGCGTGTGGTCAAGGGGTCGTAGTTCCCGTTCGGTACTGAGGCAACGGAGGCGCCATCTTGGCATAGGACCGTCGGAGCCGGATCCGTCGTGTCGACGCGGCCGTGGGGGGCCGCGGTTCCCTGCGGGGCGCGGAGCGTGGCGCGAACGCCCGACCTACATCATCACGAGGCCACCGTCCACCGCGAGCACCTGGCCCGTGATGTACCCGGCCTCGTCCGACGCGAGGAAGGCCACCGCGTTCGCGACCTCCTCGGTCGTCCCGAACCGACCGAGCGGCGTGCGCGCCGTGATCTCCTCCTTGAGCGCGTCGGGGAGCTCCTGCGTGAGCTCCGTGAGGACGAAACCCGGTGCGACGGCGTTGACCGTGATGCCGCGCGAGGCGAGCTCGCGGGCCGTTGCCTTCGTCAGGCCGATGAGCCCGGCCTTGGCCGCGCTGTAGTTGGCCTGCCCGGTCTGGCCGGCCTGGCCGGACACCGACGTGATGTTGATGATCCTCCCAGCCCGCGCCTTGAGCATCGGGCGCGTGACGGCTTTCGTCATCCAGAAGGCACCGAACAGGTTCGTCTCGAGCACCTCGCGCCACGCCTCGGGGCTCATGCGCATGATCAGATCGTCACGGGTGATGCCCGCGTTGTTGACCAGGATGTCGATCTTCCCGAACGTATCGAGTGCGGCCTTTACGACGAGATCCGCGGCGTCCACGTCCGAGACGTCGCCCCGGACGGCGAGTGCCCGACGCTTCATGGCCTGGATCTCGCGCGCCGTCTCGCGGGCAGCCGCCTCGTTGCCCTTGTAGCTGAACGCGACATCGGCGCCCTGCGTCGCCAGCCGCAGCCCGATGGCCCTGCCGATGCCGCGCGACCCGCCGGTGACCAGCGCGGACTTCCCGCTCAGGTCGATCAAACGTGGACCTCCTTATGCACGGGCTCGGGTTCGCCGGGGACGACGTCGTCGAGCGGCACGTCGACTGAGCCTGGCTGCGCCATGATCGCAGCCAGCGCGTCGGGGATCGGGTCGACGGAGTCCCAGTCGACCGGCAGGCGAACGCGGATCTCATCAGGATCCACGGCGGCATCACCCGCGATGCCGCGGGCGGGATCGGCCGTCCACTGGATCGTGACCGCGCCGCTCGTGAACCCGGCGCCAAAGGCGACGAGCACGACGTTGTCGCCCACCTTGACCCGGCCCTCGTTGACGGCCTCGGCCAGGGCGATCGGCACCGAGGCGGCCGAGGTGTTGCCGTACTTGTCGAGGTTCACGAACATCCGCTCCATCGGCAGGTCCAGGCCCTTGGCGACCGCCTCGACGATCCGGACGTTCGCCTGGTGCGGGATGAACAGGGCGATGTCGGACGGCTCGAGGCCCGACCGGCGGACGCTTTCGAGGGCGGTCGTGGCCATCGTCTTCGTCGCGAAACGGTACGTCTCCTTGCCTTCCATCCGGATGTAGTGCTCGCCACGGGCGATGGTCTCGGCCGACGGCGGGCTCTTGGCTCCACCCGCCGGCAACCAGATCATGTACGCGCCCTGCGGCTCGGTCGTCATCTCGAAGCCGAGGCCGCCGCCGCGCTCGTCACTGGCCGACAGCACGACCGCACCGGCGCCGTCACCGAAGAGGATGCAGGTGCTCCGGTCCGTGTAGTCCAGGAAGCGGGTCAGCAGCTCCGCGCCGATGACGAGCACGTGCTGGGCCATGCCGCTCGCGATGTACGCCTGCGCGGAGGCGTAGGCGTACACGAACCCGGAGCAGGCCGCGGCGACATCCATCGCCGCGGCACGGGTGTTGCCGATGGCCTCCTTGACCAGCGCCGCCGTGGACGGCATCCAGTAGTCGGGCGTGAGGGTGGCGAGCAGGATGAGGTCGATGTCATCGGGCTCGATGCCCGCGGTGCGGATGGCGCGCATCGACGCGACCGCCGCCATCGACGCGGTCGTCTCGTGGGCGGCGGCGACCCGTCGCTCACGGATGCCCGTGCGCGCCACGATCCACTCGTCGTTGGTGTCGACCATGCGCTCCAGGTCGTGGTTCGTCAGCACCTGCGACGGCACATACCGACCCCACCCGGTGACGTGGGCGTAGCGCTGCTGCGGGACGGACGCGTTCACAGCGGTTCCACCTCGATGAGCGGCTGCTTCGCCTTGACCACGGTGCCGCTCTCGGGCACCACCCGAACGACGCGCCCGGCCAGGTCGGACTTGATCTCGTTGAACAGCTTCATCGCCTCGATGAGGCCGATGACCTGGCCGACCGCCACCTCCCCGCCGGCCGTCACGTACGGTGCCGAACCCGGCGCCGGCGAGGCGTAGAAGATCCCGGTCAGCGGCGCCTTGATCGACGGCTTCTCCGCGGCCGCCGGGTCTCGGCCGGCCGCCGGGGCCTCCCCGACCGCCGCCGGTGCGAGCTCGGCCGCGGCCCCACCCGATGCCGCCGCCACGGCGATGGGCGCCAGGGCGGACGGCTTGCGCAGCACGAGGCCGGTCCCGCCCGCCTCGACCTCGAGCTCGGTGAGGTCGGAGCGATCCAGCAGCGCCGCCAGCCGATCGATCAGGCCCAGCAGCTCGACGTCGTCGTCCTCACGCGGCGCGGCCGGGGTCGCGTCGTCGGTCACGCGTCCCACCGCCGGAAGACCAGGGCCGTGTTCTGCCCGCCGAACCCGAAGGAATTCGACAGGCCGACGGCGAGATCGGCCTGCCTGGATTCGCCCGTCACGATGTCCAGCCCCGCCGCCTCCGGATCCGGGTCGGTCAAGTTGATCGTCGGGGGCACGCAGCCGTCGCGCAGCGTCAGGACCGTCGCGATGGCCTCGATGGCGCCGGCGGCGCCGAGCGTGTGCCCGAGCATCGACTTGTTGGCGGTGATCGGCACCGACCCGGCTCGCTCGCCGAAGATCGTCCGGATCGCCTGCAGCTCGGCCTTGTCGCCTTCAGGGGTCGAGGTTGCGTGGGCGTTGACGTGCTGGACCTCCTCCGGACGGAGATCGGCCTTCTCCAGCGCGCGCCGGGCCGCGCGGACTGCGCCCATGCCCCCGGGGGCCGGCAGCGTGATGTGCGATGCATCGGCGGTCGCGCCGTAGCCTACGAGCTCGGCGAGCGGCGCCGCGCCGCGGCCCTGGGCGTGCTCGAGCTCCTCCAGCACGAGGACGGCAGCGCCCTCGCCGACCACGAATCCATCGCGGGCGCTGTCGAAGGGGCGGGAGGCCGCCGGCGGATCGTCGTTTCTCGTCGAGAGTGCGCGCATCGCCGCGAATCCGCCGATGAGGACCTCGTAGATGCACGCCTCGGAGCCCCCGGCCAGCATGATGTCGGCGTCGTCACGGCGGATCGTCTCGTACGCCTCGCCGACCGCGTGGCCACCGGTCGCGCAGGCCGACACGGTGGCGAAATTGGGCCCCGTCATGCCGTAGGTGATGGCGATCTGCCCGGCGCCGACGTTGGGGATGCCCATGGGGATCAGGAATGGGCTGATCCGATCGGGGCCGCGCAGCGCGTTGATCGAGAATCCGTCGTTGAGGGTGCCAACGCCGCCGAGCCCGGTGCCCAGGATGACCCCCGTCCGCTCCGCGAGCTGTCCTTCGAGCCGTGCCGGCAGCCCGGCGTGGTCCAGCGCCTCGCGCGAGGCCACGAGGCCGAACTGGATGTAGCGGTCGGTCCGCCGCTGGTCCTTGCGGTCCAGGACGTGGCTCGAATCGAGGCCCCGCACCTCGCCCGCGACCTGCGAGGTCAATCGCGACGGGTCGAACGACTCGATCGTGCGGATGCCGGACCGTCCGGAGAGCAGGCCCTCCCAGGTGCTCGGGACGTCGTTGCCGAGCGCGGTGAGCATGCCCATCCCGGTCACCACGACCCGCCGGTTCATGTGCCAGCCCTCCGGGCGATCATCGGACGAGCTTTCCGGTGCGGACGGTGGCGGCTCGGTACACGTCGCCCGCGAGCCCCCGGGCGGAGATGGCGTTGGCGACGGACAGGACGTCGAACGTCGTCCGCCGGATCTCGGACTTGACCTCGCCGTCCTCGAAGTCGATGAGTGCCCACGAGGCCGTCGGATCGCCATCGAAGACATAGCCCGCCGAGCCGTCGTTGACGATGACCTTCCAGCCGAGGTCGCGCACCTCCGGCAGGTGCGTGTGGCCGCAGACGATGACCCGCGCGTCCGTTCGGGCGACCCGCTCGATCGTGACGGACGCCTCGAGGCCCTGGTCGAAGCCCGCGGTCTGCGATCCGGGCGAGGCGTGACACGCCAGGACGAGGGTGTCGTCGTCGGTGCGCCAGCGGCGCTCCGAGGGGAGGCGACGGAGCCAGTCGATGCGCTCCGCGCCGAGGGCGTCGTGGGCCCATTCGGCCGCGTCGACGATCGCGTCGGGCACCCCGTCGGTCATCCAGGGGAACGCCGCCGCGTAATCGAAGTCGGCGACCGCGATGTCCGTGTTGCCAGCCACCACGAGCGCTCCGTCGTCAGCGAGGCTGCGCAGGACGTCCACGACGAGCGCGGGCTCCGGGCCGTTGAGCACGAGGTCGCCCGCGACGAGCACGGCGTCGGGCTTTTCGATGGCGATGTCGGCCAGGACTGCCTCGAGCGCGATCGCGTTGCCATGGACGTCGGACAGGGCCGCGATGCGACTCATCGAAGGACACCCTCCCCGGGGATGACGAAGCTGATGGTCGCTTCGCACGCGACCTCGCCATCGACGCTGGCGATGCCCCGGCCGCGCCCGAACCGCGAGCCGAGCTTGTCCATCGTGACCTCCAGCCGGAGCGTGTCGCCCGGACTCACGATCCGCTTGAAGCGGGTTTCGTCGATGCCCGCGAAAAGCCCGATCCGGTCCCCGAACCCGGGCTGCTTGGCCACATATACGGCCATGGTCTGGGCGAGCGCCTCGACCTGCAGCACGCCGGGCATCACCGGCAGCCCCGGGAAGTGGCCTGCGAAGTACCACTCGCCCGCGGTCACGCCCTTGATCGCGACGATCCGCTTGGCGTCCGCGTCGTACTCGACGATGCGGTCGATGAGCAGGAACGGCCAACGATGCGGGATCAGTGCCTCGATCTCGCGGACGGTGTGGATCGTGGTCGGGAGGGCAGGCGTCGCGGCGGTGGGTGCGGCGTCGGTCACGGGCGGCTCCATGTTGGCTGCCATCAGTCTGGCGGGCTCAGGCGGGTGGCTGCGGCAGACCATGTGCAGGTCTGCACGGCGGGAAGTGCCGCACGGTCACGCCCTGGCGGCCGCGGCCAGGAATGCGGCGCTGCCCACGCGGTCCAGGAGGTTGGTCGTCATCCTGCCTTCGAGGAAGGCCTCCGAGGACAGCAACGCCTGGTGGATCGCGACATTCGTTACGACGCCGTCGATGACGAGCTCCTCGAGGGCGACGCGCGAGCGTGCGATCGCTGCCGCGCGGTCGGGGCCCCACACGATCAGCTTCCCGAGCAGCGAGTCGTAGTACGGCGGGACCTCGTATCCGGTGAACAGGTGCGAGTCCACGCGGATGCCCGGACCGCCGGGTGCGTGATAGCGCTCGACGACGCCGGCGCTCGGCCGGAACTCGTGATCGGGGTCCTCGGCGTTGATGCGGAACTCGATGGCATGGCCGCGGAAGGCGATGTCCGCTTGGGTGATACCCAGGGGCTCACCCGCCGCGATCCGCATCTGGGTGGCCACGAGGTCCACGCCGGTGAGCACCTCGGTGACCGGGTGCTCCACCTGGATGCGGCAGTTGATCTCGATGAAGTAGAAGTTGTCGTCGCGGTCGACGAGGAACTCCAGTGTGCCGACGTTCTCGTAGCCGGCCGCCACGACGGCCTTGAGCGCGCGTTCGGCGAGGTCGGCGCGGGCGGCGGCGGAGAGGGCCGGCGTGGGCGCCTCCTCGATGATCTTCTGGTGTCGCCGCTGCACTGAGCAGTCGCGCTCGCCCAGGTGGATGCCATGGCCGTAGCGATCGACCACCACCTGGACCTCGACGTGGCGGTTCTCGTCGAGCCACTTCTCGAGATAGAGGGAGTCGTCGCCGAAGGCCGCCTTGGCCTCGCTGCGGCAGACCCGCAGCACCGATTCGAGCTCGCGCGAGGTGCGCACCATGCGCATGCCCTTGCCGCCGCCGCCGGCCGACGGCTTGATGAGGACCGGGTAGCCGATGCGGTCGGCCTCGTCGAGGGCATGCATGTCGTCGCGGAGCATCCCGTCCGAGCCCGGGATGGTCGGCAGGCCGAACCCACCGAGCAGCTGGCGCGTTCCGGCCTTGCTGGCGAACCGCTCCAGCACGCCCGCGGGTGGACCGATGAAGGTCAGGTCGTGGGCGGCGACGACCTCGGCGAAGCCCTCGTCCTCCGACAGGAAGCCGTAGCCCGGGTGGATCGCGTCGCAGCCGGTGACGAGCGCGGCCGAGATGACCGCGGGGGCGGACAGGTACGACCGCTTCGCGTCCGCCGGCCCGATGCAGATCGCCTCGTCGGCCAGACCGACCGGGAGCGACTCACGGTCTCCTTCGCTGTAGGCGACGACCGCCTCCACCCCGAGCGTCCGGCAGGCGCGCAGGATGCGCAGCGCGATCTCGCCACGGTTAGCGATGAGGACCTTGCGGAACATCAGGCGGTGCCCCGTCGAGGAGGCGACGGCAGCCTGAGGAGCGGCACCGGCCGGCGACGGGACATCAGGCGGTGTCCCGTCCGGCGGCGTCGGGACCGGTGCCGTTCGTCGACCCCGGCCCGGGTGTGAGCTGGATGACCAGGATCTCCTGGCCGTATTCGACGGCGTCACCCGATTCCACGAGGCTCGCCCCCAGGATCCCGTCCGTCGGGGCCACGACCTCCTGGGCCACGCCGAGCATGTCCACGGCGCCGAGTCGATCACCCGCCCGGACGCGGGTCCCGGCACTCAACTCGGGGCGGGACCGGAAGATCCCGACCGCGGGCGACGTCGCGACAGCGCGCGACTCGGTGCGGGCCGTCTTCGCCTCGAGCGGACGGTGGAGCGTGCGAGGCGCTCGTTCGCTCGTCCGGTCGGGCGGGCGCTCCGAGCGGTCCCCGGCGGGGCGATCCCCGCCCTTGCGTTCTCGGCTTGGGGTCTGGATCGGCGTCGCGAGGCCGGCCGGTCGCCGCAGACGCACCTTCCAGCCGTCCTGGCGGACCTCGAGCTCCCCGAGGCCGGTCGCGCCGAGCTTCGCGATGAGCGCGGGCAGCAGCTCGTCCGTCAGCCGATCGATGGCGGCCTGGTCGGCCGCCCGGTCCCCTGAGGCGTCGGCCCCGCGGTCGCGCGCGTCGGCTCGCTGCGTTCGGGACACTCGCTACACCTCCTCGCGCGCCGGCGGGTCATCGCGCGACCAGCTGTCGGTGACGGGGGCCATGCCCCGTCTGGCCGGGTCGAGCAGGTCGCGGAGTCGATCCGCCAGGCGACGGTCGACACGTTCGGGGACTTCGGGTTGGGCGGCTTCAGTGTAGGCGCCCAGCGCCCGATAGCGCCGGTAGCGCGATTCGAGGAGCGCTTCGGTCGGCAGCTCGGCCAGCGCGTCGAGCCGGTCGATGATGATCGCGCGCAACCGCTTGGCGGTCTCCCCGGGCTCGGCGTGCGCGCCCTCGCCGGGTTCCGCGACCACGATGTCGATGACACCGAGCGCGTGCTGGTCGGCCGCCGACATCCGCATCGCCGCGGCCGCCGTCGCCGCCTCATCCGAGGTGCGCCACAGGATCGATGCGCAGCCTTCGGGGCTGATGACCGAGTAGACCGCGTTCTCGAGCGCGATCACGACGTCACCAACGGCGATGGCCAGCGCGCCACCGGACCCACCCTCGCCGGTGATGACGGCCACGACGGGCGTGCGCAGCCGGGTCATCAACCCGATCGAGCGCGCGATCGCCTCGGCGATGCCGCGCTCCTCCGATTCGGAACCCGGATGGGCGCCCGGGACATCGACGAAGGTGACGACCGGCAGGCCGACCCGCTCCGCGAGCTCCATGACCCGCATCGCCTTGCGGTAGCCCTCCGGGTGCGGCATGCCGAAGTTCCGTCGGATGTTCTCGTCGGTGTCATCGCCCTTCTGCTGGCCGATGACGACGACCCGTCGCCCGGCGATCCTCGCCAGGCCCGCGACCATCGCCTCGTCGTCGCCGAAGAGCCGGTCGCCGTGCAGTTCGATGAAGTCGTCGGACATGGCCGCGATGAACTCCAGGGTCCGCGGACGGCCCAGGTTGCGGGCCAGCTGGACGCGCGCCCAGACCTCCTCGCTCGAGGCGGCGCTGGGCATCGGCCCGTTCATCGAGGTGCGATCCGCTGTCGCCAGCGCGGCGGCATTCGGGACCCGAGCGGGGATCCCTCCGTCGGCCGGGCCGGGAACGGTCGGTCCGGCGCCGTCACCGGTCGCCAGCTCACCCACCCGATCGGCGATCGAGGACAGGAACGACAGCGGCCGGAAGGCCGGGACATCGTCTTCGAGGTCCACCGGCGGGGCGGTCACCCCGCGCGCGGGGAGCAGCCGGAGCAGGCGGGTGAGCTCATCGCGCAGTTCGGGGCGCGCCACGACGCGGTCGATGAACCCGTGTCTGAACAGGAACTCGGCGCGTTGGAAACCCTCGGGCAGCTCGGCGGCGATCGTGCCCGCCGTGACCCGGGCGCCGGCGAACCCGATGAGCGCGTCGGGCTCGGCGATGTTCACGTCACCCACGGCCGCGAACGAGGCGAAGACGCCGCCCGTCGTCGGATCGGACAGGATCGATACGAACGGGACCCCCGCCCCGCGCAGCCGCTCGAGCGCCCCCAGGGTCTTGGCCAGCTGCATCAGCGCCAGCGTCCCCTCCTGCATCCGCGCCCCGCCCGAGGCGCTGACGATGAGCAGCGGCACCCGGCCCTCGAGGGCGTGCTCGGCCGCGCGCGTTACCTTCTCGCCGACGACCGCGCCCATGGACCCGCCCATGAACCCGAAGTCCATCACGCACACGGCGATCTGGGTGCCACCGATCGCGCCCGTTCCCCAGACCGCGGCGTCGCGCATGCCTGTCGCGACCTGCGCCGCGTTCAGGCGGTCCGGGTAGGGCTTCTGGTCCACGAAGCCGAGGGAGTCCACGGACTGCAGGCCGGGATCGCGCTCCGACCACGAGCCCGGATCGAGTAGGTGGTCGAGACGGGCGCTCGCCGAGAGCCGGAAATGGTGCCCGCACGTCGTGCACACGCGCAGGTTCTTCTCGAGCTGCTTGTTGAAGATCATCGTCGAGCAGGTGGGGCACTTGGTCCACAGGTCCGGCGGGTAGTCGTTCCGGCGCGCGCGGAACGACGGCAGCTTTAGCGGCATCAGGCGGTCCTTCGCCGGGCGGCGTAGCGGATCGCGCGGGCCATGGGATCGGCAGGCGGGCGGCTGCGGCGCCAGGCGACGTAGGCCGCCCCGGCCAGCGAGATGGCTGCCGACGTCAGCACCCCGCCGATGACGGCCGGCCGGATCGCGATGGGGCGACCGTCCGGCGCGGTCGTGACCATGACGCGCGGGAACGGGATGAGCTCGCTCGCGGCGTCGGTCGCACTGAGCCCTGGCGCCGCGGTGCCGGCGAGGCGTGCGGCCACGGCCTCCTCGAAGCGGAAGGAGGGGTGGTAGCGCGGCAGACCGTCCGTCAGCGCCGCCGCCGTGGCGCGGAGTTCGGGCGGGAGATCGGTGGCGTCGGCGGGTCGTCGGGCCAGCAGCGACTCGAGGTAGCGATCGACGATGAAGGCCTCGTTCTCACCATCCCGCGAGGCGTGCCCGCGGGTCAACGAGGATCCCGCTCGGGCGCGGCGAGCTCGCCCGCGATGCGGCGCAGTCCTCGATGGATGAGGACCCGCACCGCGCCCTCGGAACGGCCGAGGACCGCGGCGATCTCCGCGGTCGTCATCTCGTGGACGAAGCGCAGGACCACCGCCTGGCGGCGGTCCCCCGTGAGCCGGTCCACCGCCCGCCAGGCTGCGGCCGCAGCTTCGCGACGGACGACCGTCGCCTCGACATCCGCGGGATCGGGGGCCGTCGTCGCGAGATCGAGCGGCGCCTCCGGGCGGCGACGTCGACGGCGACGGCGCTCGGCCACGACGTTACGGGCGATCCGGAACAGCCAGATCCGGAACGTGGATGCCTCCGGTCCATCCTCCGGGCGCGCGCGCTCCTCGAAACCGGTCAGGCCCGTGAGAGCGGACAGGAACGTCCGTTCCGTGGCGTCTTCGGCCTCGTGATGGTCGCCGAGCTCATAGACCGCGAAGTTGTACACCTGGGCG
>CAZFXH010000160.1:0-6384 GCA_964522905.1 uncultured Anaerolineaceae bacterium | reverse complement strand
ACGGTGATCGACGGCGACGGCGCCCCGGACCAGATCAAGGGCCGCATGGCCCAGATCAAGGCCCAGATCGAGGACACCACGTCCGACTACGACAAGGAGAAGCTCCAGGAGCGTCTCGCCAAGCTGTCGGGTGGCGTCGCGGTGATCAAGGTCGGCGCGGCCACCGAGGTCGAGCTCAAGGAGAAGAAGCACCGCATCGAGGATGCGCTCTCGACGACCCGCGCGGCCGTCGAAGAGGGCCTTGTCGCCGGCGGTGGGACCACGCTCCTGCAGGCCATCCCGGCGCTTGACAAGATCAAGCTGCAGGGTGACGCCCAGGTCGGTGTCGAGATCGTCCGCAAGGCCCTCGAGGCCCCGGCGCGCCAGATCGCCGAGAATGCAGGCGCTCCCGGCGAGGTCGTCGTCGAGAAGGTCAAGGGCCTTCCCGCCGGACACGGCTACGACGCGCTGGTCGGCGACTACGGCGACCTGTTCAAGAAGGGCATCGTGGACGCCGCCAAGGTGACACGCTCGGCCCTCCAGAACGCCGCCTCGATCGCCGCGATGGTCCTGACGACGGAGACGTTGATCACGGACCTTCCGGAGAAGGCGACGGCCGGCGCCGGCGCCGGTCACGAGCACGGCGGCGGAGGGATGGACTTCTAGAGGGTCCGTTAGCGTCCGCCAGCGTCCGCGCTGGTCGGACATCCGCACGAAACGCGCTCAGAGGCGGGTATCCCATCCGGGGGTGCCCGCCTCTGATGCTACCGAGATTGCTACCGGCTCTCCAGCCCGATCGGCCCTATCGTCCCCGACGGCTCGACAACTCGACGGCTCGACGGCGAGGTGCGACGTTGCAACGGCAGTAAGGTTTACCGCAAGGTTCGCGGGCGATACTCGATTGGAATCAGGCCCTCGGCGTGGGGGACTCGTCGCTCAGTCGACGGGAACAGGCCGAGGGTCTGTTCATGCCCGTCCACGATCACTCCACGACGGGGAACATGTGTGCGGCCGCCCACCAGCGGACGCCCAGACACCCCGAAGATGGGCCCGGGCTGCATACTCCACCCGAACCGGCACGGGCCGGAGGCAGGGGAGAAGACCGCATGTTCCGGATCCGCCGTTTCGGCATCATGAAGTCCGCCACGGTCGTTGCCGTCATGTACATGCTCATCGTCGCGATCTTCGTGGTGCCGATCGCACTCATCGCCCTCTTCGTCGCCCCGTCACAGGGTCTGTCGGCCGGTGCGGGGGTCGTCGGGATCCTCACGGTCGGCGTGGTGGCGATCCTCGGGTACGGATTGCTCGGCTGGGTCTTCACGGCCCTCGCGCTGGCGCTGTACAACGTGGCAGCCGGGTGGGTCGGCGGGATCGAGGTCCAGGTCGAGACCGTGGCTCCGCCACCACCCATGCCGGCGTGGGGCACCACGACGACCCAGGGCCCACCCTCGCCTCCGCCAGCCGCGCCCCCGCCCGTGACCCCGCCACCGTCCGCGCCTGCTGGCTGACCCCCGGATGACGCGTGTCGCCGCGCCCTGGGCCGCCATCCTCGGACTCGCCGCGGCGGTGTTCCTGGCCGCCTGCCAGAGCGCTCCGCGGCCGACCCTGACCGACCCCAGGGAGATCCTCGCGGCCGCTGTGACCGCAACGACCACTGCCAGGACGGTCCGGATCGACGGTTCGGCAGATGGCACGTTCGGCCTCCTGCTCGAAGGGTTCGAGACTCCATCGGCCGTGGAGTTGACCGGGACGACCTTCTCGGCCGACCTCGATCTCGAGACCGGCGACGCTCGCGCCACGTTCTCTGCGCCCGGCCTGCTCGGCCTGACCGGCGAGGTCATCGTTGTCGACGGCACCTCATACCTGAAGACGACGCTGACCGGCGCGCGCTATCGGACGTTGTCGACCGGCGTCGATGTCGCGGCACCCTCCGGCGCGGCGCGCGCCACCATCCTCCAGGAGCTCGCCGGTCTCCTCACACGCCCCGAGCTCGATCCGGTCCGAGCCGACGACGTGGCATGCGGCAACGCCACGTGCTACCGGGTCGAGATCGAGCTCTCGCCCGCCGACCTGGCCGCCCTGGGAGCCGGAGACATCCAACCGCCCACCGGTCTCCCGATCCCCATCCCGCTCCCGAACCTCACGCTCGCGACCGTCGACCTGACGATTCTCGTCGCCCAGGACACGACGCGCCTCGCCGGCATCACGGCGAACACGGACCTGGGCGCCGACGGCGCCGCGGCCGTGGACCTGACGTTCTCCAAATGGGATGAGCCGATCACGATCAGCCCGCCGCCGCCGGACCAGGTCGCGCCCCTGAACTGAGGGCCGCCGCGAAGGCTCCGATACGCGGCGCCACCTAGAATGCGGAGGTGAGTCCCACCTCCCGCCGACGCCGCGGCGAGCCCACGCTCGACGAGGCCGCGGCCGTCGCCGGCACCCGCTTCGCAGACGCCGCGGAAGTCGACGCGCCGGCCAGCCCCGCCGAACCTGATTGGCTGCGCGACGCCCCGCTCCCCGGCCAGGACCCCACGGCTCCGCCCGCCCCACCGCCCGACCCTGCGGTCGTCGAACGCCGCCGCGCCGAGCGCGCGGAGCAGATCGTTCGCGCCCTCAACCCCGAGCAGGCTCGCGCGGTGACGACCACGGAGGGGCCGCTGCTCATCCTCGCGGGCGCCGGTTCCGGCAAGACCCGGGTCCTCGCGCATCGGATCGCCTACCTGGTGGGCGTCAAGAACGTGCCGCCCTGGCGGATCCTGGCGGTCACGTTCACGAACAAGGCCGCCTCCGAGCTGCGCGACCGGATCATCAGCCTCGTCGGCGAAGGCGGTCGGGAGGTCCAGACCGGGACCTTCCACGCGTTGTGCGCCCGCGTGCTGCGCCAGGAAGGCACGGCGATCGGCATCGACCGACGGTTCGTCATCTACGACACGGACGATCAGCAGGCCCTGATGAAGCAGGTCCTGCGCGAAGAGGATCTGCCCCTCACCGGCGAGTTCCGCCCGAGCGCGGTCCTGGGCGCCATCAGCCGCGCCAAGAACGAGATGCTCGACCCGACGTTCCTGAGCGACAACGCCGCCAATCACCGGGAACGGACGATCGCGCGGCTCGCCACCCGCTATCAGGAGCGCCTCAAGATCGCCCGCGCGCTCGACTTCGATGACCTGCTGCTCGAGGCGGTTCGGCTGTTCGACGAGGCGCCCGACGTCCTCGCGAAGTACCAGGAGCGCTGGCGATACCTCCACGTCGACGAGTACCAGGACACGAACCGGGCCCAGTACCTGTGGGTCAAGGCTTTGGCCACGAAGTACGGCAACCTCGCGGTCGTGGGCGACGACGACCAGTCGATCTACTCGTGGCGCGGCGCCGACCTTCGCAACATCCTCGACTTCGAGCGCGACTGGCCCAAGACCGCCGTCGTCAAGCTCGAACGCAACTATCGCTCGACGCAGCTGATCCTCGATGCCGCCCACGCGGTCGTGTCGCGCAACACCGCGCGCAAGGACAAGAAGCTGTGGACCGAGAACGCCGGGGGCACGAAGATCCAGCGCTTCGAGGCCTACAACGAGGATGAGGAAGCCGAGTGGATCGCGCGACAGGTCGAGGGCCTGATCGGCGGTCGCGGGACGGCTCTCACGCGACGCGCCGACGAGGACGAGCAGGACACGAAGTTCCGCGCCCGCGAGATCGCGGTGATGTACCGGATGAACGCGCAGTCCCGCGCGATCGAGGAATCGTTCCTGCGCTATGGGATCCGCTACCAGCTCATCGGCGGCACACGGTTCTACGCCCGCCGTGAGGTCAAGGACGCCCTGGCGTATCTGCGGATCCTGCGCTCGGACACGGACAGCGTCAGCTTCGAGCGGATCATCAACGTCCCGGCGCGGGCCATCGGGGACAAGACGATCGAGGCGCTGCGCGCGGGCGCGTCGGTGATCGACCCCGAGACCGGCGAGCCGTCGTCGACCTGGGGCGCGATCGAGCGCGGGGCGCGCGGCGACCTCCCGAGCCTCGCGCCGCGGACCCGCACGGCCCTGGCCGAATTCGCCGCGCTCGTGCGCCGTATGCGCTCGCGGGTGACCGTGCTGCCGCTCCCCGAGCTGCTCGACGAGGTCCTGGAGGCCTCCGGCTATCGCGCGATGCTGGCCGACGGCTCGGAAGAGGGCGAGGAGCGCTGGGCGAACCTGCTCGAGTTGCGCTCGGTGACGACGCGCTACGACGACCTCGATCCGGAGGACGCGCTCGATCGGCTCCTCGAGGAGACCGCGCTGGTGGCCGACCAGGATTCCTACGAGGGTGACGCGGACGCCGTGACACTCATCACGCTGCACGCAGCGAAGGGCCTCGAATTCCCGGTCGTCTTCATCGCGGGCCTCGAGGAGGGGCTGTTCCCGCACAGCCGGGCCCTCGAGGACGAGCGCCAGCTCGAGGAGGAGCGGCGGCTTGCGTACGTGGGCATCACCCGCGCGAAGCGCCGGCTGTACTTGTCGCACGCTTGGCGCCGGGCGACATGGGGGATGGGCCAGGCGGCCGTGCCGTCGCGGTTCCTGCTCGAGATCCCGGCCGAGCTGATGATCGGGCCTCGTCTGGGCGGCCTCGATGAGCCCGAGCGCGATCTCGATCTCGACCTGGTCTTCGGTTCGCGCCGCACGACTAGGTTCAACACCCCGGTTCGCGGCGGTGGACCGGCCTACCGGCAGGGAAGCGGCCGCCCGGGCGCTCCGACGGCCGGAGAATCGTTCCGGCCGTCGCGCGACCTCGCCGCCCGCCGCGAGGCCTTCGCCGAGGGCGCGCCGTCGGGCACGGTGGGCACGGCCGGTGAGTCCAGCCCGGTCGCAACTCGCCGGCCGCGCCCGATCATCCCTGGCGAGCGCCAGTTCCGCGACGGCGACCGGGTCCGCCACGGCCGCTGGGGCGACGGGATCGTCGTGACCTCGAAGCTCACCAGGAGCGACGAAGAGATCACGGTCGCGTTCAAGGACCCGGCGATCGGCCGCAAGACGATGCTGGCGAGCCTCGCCAACCTGGATCTCGTCTGATGTGGGCGGCCTGCACGTGAGCCACGATCTCCTCGTCGCAACGCGGACGCGGCCCAAGCCGGACGCGATCGAGACCTTCGGCGCGTCCGCGGGGCTCGAACTCCATGTCGCTGGCGCATTTCGATCCGGGACGAACGCGCTGGTCACCCACGTCGACGGGACGGTCGAACGCAGGATCGACGTGGACGGTCCGGTCCGGGCCGAGCCGGACGACCTGCCGGACGACCTAACGGGCGTGGTGACGAAACCAGCCTGGCTGGTGGAGATCCATCTTCCCGGCGGCTACGACGATGCCGCCGATCGTTGGGCGCTCGACCTGGCCATCCACCTCGCGCGCCTGGGCGACGGCGCCGTATTCGACCCCCAGACCGACCAGGTCGTCTGGCCCTCGGGCGTCACACCGCGGGCGCGCGGCGCCGTCGAGCAACGGATCCGGACGGTGGAGCTGGACTGGATCGTGCCGGCGAGCCTGCTCCCGCTGAACGCGGCCACTCGGTGGCTCGACTTGGTGGCCGAACACTTTCCGGCGGCAGATCCGGTTCGGTTCGGGTCATTCGAGCCGTTGCAGGGTCGCATGGATCGGGATGGACGGCAGGCCTTTGCCTCGGCCTGGAAGGCGGAGGAGTCGATCGAATACGGAAGCACCTTCTTCTGGTCGGCCAAGCCGCCGGGCGTCGGCGGATCGGTGTCGTTTCCCGACCGTCGTGAGGATTTCCGACCTCATCGGCTCGGCCGGGTCGTTCGGCTGTCCACGACGCTGGACGCCCGGCCGCTCCACCGCGACCCTCGGACCTGTGACGCGGCCGTAGATCTCTTCCTCGCGGTGGCTGGGAAATTTGGCGCTGCCTATGCGGCCGGCTCCGTGCTGCGTGACGCGATCATGCGCCGAGGGCGAGTCGGGTACGACGCTCGATCGGAAGTCGGGCCCCTGCCTGGGAGCCCCTGGTGGGTGGGCCTGCCCGCTCTGCCCACGTGGCTCGCGTGGTTCGGTCCCCCGTATCGTGACCTCGTCGCGACCCGGCTTGTCGGCTCGACACTGATGGCACCGGCCCCGTCGGCTTGTCTCTTCCTCCGATGTGGCCCCGAGCCGATGGACGTCGACCAGCTGCGGGGTGTGTTCCCGAACCTGCCGCAGGACCTTCTCGCCGGTAGAAGGCCGGACTCCATGGCCAGCACGACTGCCCGCGCGACGATACTCCGGCTGCCGCCGGCGCACCCTGCCGAGGTCATCCCATGGCTCGATTGATCATCGTTCCGAAGGATCCCCGATGGACTGGTCTCGGTTGACCGATCCTGCTGCTGCCCTTGGCGGCATAGTCTCTTTGGCCGACTTCGAGCCGCTCGCGCGGCTCGCCATGGACCCGGC
>CAZFXH010000159.1:0-1739 GCA_964522905.1 uncultured Anaerolineaceae bacterium | reverse complement strand
GCGGCCCGGCAGGCGGACGACCTCGATGGTCAGGCCCTCGATCCTCCGCTTCCGGGCCCAGTCGGTGATCAGGGTCACCGCCCGGTCGATGTGGCCGTGCTCCGCCCACTTGACGTCGTACATGGGGGACTTGGCCGGGATGCGGATGTACTCGGTGAGCGCCGGGACGATGTCGCCGTCCCAGGCCTGCTGGACGAGAGCGCGGGTGCGGGCGGGGTCGGTGGTCATGGCCCCGTATACTATTCGGAATCGAACGCGTCCGCCAACCCGAGCCATGATGAGGCCAGGCCCGGACGAGCGAGCGGGTCAGCCGTTCCGATCGTTCGCTACCGGGCGACCAGGCCCTCCGGCGCGCTCAGGTTGTTGACCACGCGCTTGACGCCGTCCACCGACTGGGTCACTCGCTCGGCCAGGAGCTTCTCCGCGCGCGACGTCACCGCGCCGGCGAGGCTGACGGTGCCGTCCTGCGAGCGGACCTGCACGTTCTGGAGCGGAAGGGCCCGGGTGGTATAGAGCTCGAACTCGACCCGCCGCGCCAGCTTGTCGTCGGCGCTCTCCGGGACGGCCCCCGCATTGGCCACCGTGATCTGGCCCGCGAGGCCCTGCACTCCGGGCGTCTGGAGCGCGATCTGCTCGGCCGCGCGTCGCTGCGCGAGCGTCTCCACCGCCCCGTCCAGCGTGACGACCTGCTTGCTTACCTGGACCGTCAGCGCCCTGTCCTTGAGCTCCGGGCTCCGCGCGAGCTGGTCGATCACGAGGGTCTTGATCTCGAGATCCGCGACGCGATCGCCCAGCTGCTCCATCTCCTGGTTGGCGCGCGCCCCGGGGTTGACCGTGAGGTTGTTGTGGACCGCGGTGACGCCGGAGGTGTCCTGGGTGATCGCGCCCGCGAGGCGGCGCGTCTCCTCGCTGGGTACCTCGCCGGTCAGCGTGACCTCGCCGCGGCTCGTGGTCGCGTTGACGGCGAACGCAGAGACGTGCTTGGAGAGCAGCAGCGCGGTCTTCACCTTGGAGGTGGTCGCCGCGTCCTGCGACGTCTCCTTGACCGAGCGCAGCGCGTCGCCGATGGACGTCGCGGCGTCCCGCTGGTAGACCAGCACACCGCCGACGATCAGGACGATGAGGACGATGGCAATCGCGATCGATCTCATGCGCTCTCTCCTTTGACGGCCCGACGTGTGCCCCCGCTGGCTCGGACAGCATCCGTCATGCCAGCCGGCAACGAAGGGGAATGCTCGGGTTCTCCGGTAGTTCCACGTGTCCCCGGCCACGACGACCCACTGCCGCCCGGTCAGGGCTTCCGGGCCGGGCCGGTAGGGTTTACCGGGAAGCCCCGTCCCGGCGGCGCCGGCCGGGTCGGAAATTCGTCTGGACGCCAGGCTTGCTCTAGCGGCATTCTTGGGCCGCGAGGCCCAGGTCAGCCCGCCGAAAGGGGAGACACCATGCTCGATCTTCTGATCAGGAACGCGCGGATCTGCGACGGGACGGGCGCGCCCAGCTTCATGGGCGAGCTCGGGGTCCGGGACGGGATCATCCGGTCCGTCGCCCCGGCGAACGGCCAGACCGCGACGCAGGTGATCGACGCCCAGGGTCTCGTGCTGGCGCCGGGCTTCGTGGATCCCCACACCCACTACGACGCCCAGCTCGCCTGGGACCCGCTCGTCACCTGCTCGCCCTGGCACGGCGTGACCACCGTCATCATGGGCAACTGCGGGGTCGGCGTGGCGCCGGTGAGGCCC
>CAZFXH010000158.1:0-6813 GCA_964522905.1 uncultured Anaerolineaceae bacterium | reverse complement strand
CACGACGATCACGGCGTCGACCTCGCCCTCCTGCATCGTCGCGATGGCGTCGGCCTCCGTCGTTTCGACAAGCTCGATCGTCCTCGTGGCCGCGAAGGCCGCGCGGAGATCCGCGGAGCCGGGCGAAGCGTCATCATCGACCCAGGCGAGCGTCAGCCCTCCACCCCCGCCGCCCTGGAAGATGAACCCGAACATGAAGATGAAGATGAGCGGGAACGCGAGGGTCCAGAACAACGCCGCGCGATCGCGAACGTAGCTCTTGATGTTGGCGACGGTAAGAGCGAGAAGGGCGTTCATCGTGGCTCAGTCACGCAACGCCCGGCCGGTGAGATCCAGGAAGACGTCCTCGAGCGTCGCCCTCCGGATCGCCAGGTTCTGGGGCTCGAGCCCGCGGCGCTCGGTCAACGCCAGCAGGGCCCCGATCGTCGCCCCGACGTCGCGCGTGTACAGGAGCATCTCGCCGCCGTCCTCCTTGACCGAGACCACGGCCGGCAACGACTCGAGCTCTTTGACCGGCAACTCCTCCAGGCGGTCGAACCGCACGGCGCGCTCCTGGAACCGCTTCGTGACGAGCTCATCGACCGTGCCCATCTCCAGGATCCGTCCGTGGTCCATGATCGCGAGGCGGTCGCACAGGACCTCCGCCTCCTCCATGTAGTGCGTCGTGAGGAGCACGGTCCGGCCGGCGGCCTTGAGCCCGAGCACGAGGTCCCACAGCGACCGCCGGGCGGCCGGGTCGAGGCCCGTCGTTGGTTCGTCGAGGAACACGAGCTCCGGGTCGTTCACCAGGGCCAGGGCCACGGCGAGCCGCTGGCGTTGCCCACCGGAGAGGACCCGGGTCTGGGCGCCCTGGCGCTCGCCGAGGTCCAGCGCCTCGATGAGCTCGGCGGTCGGCCTCGAGCGGGTGTAGAAGCTGCGGAACAGGTCGAGGACCTCGGTGACCGTGAGCTTCGGGTAGAGCGCGGCGGTCTGGAGGCTGACCCCGATCCGCGGCTTGAGCGCATCCGCCCCGCGGGTCACGTCGACGCCCAGGACACTGACCTCGCCGCCGTCGGGGGCGCGCAGGCCCTCGAGGATCTCGACCGTCGTGGTCTTGCCTGCGCCGTTCGGGCCGAGGAGGCCGAAGATCTCCCCGGCGCCGACGTCGAAATCGACGCCGGCGACGGCCTGGACCTCGCCATACCGCTTGGTCAGGCCACGCACACGGATGACCGGGCTCCCCCCGATCGCGACGGTCATGGCCTCGATGGTGCCATATCCAGGGCTGCGCCCGTCACGTCGCTGGGTCAGCCGCCCGGGTCCTGCTCAGCGAGCCCATCCGGGTCCTGCTCCGCGCGCCCATCCGGTTCCGACTCCCAGCCGGTCGACCAGTCGATATCGAGCGCGATGCTGGAGTCGTCCGATACCACGTCCGACTCTGGCGCCGGGGCCCCGAGCCCGAGATACGCGTCCGTCGCCGCCGACAGGCCGACGTCTGTCCCGGCGAGCTCGGACAGGATCCATTTCTGCTCGAGGACGTCGCAGTAGGACTGGAGCGGATCGCGTCCCGGACCGATGGCCGGCGCGAGCTCCCGAAGGCTTGGCTCGAGGACGTTCATCATCCAGCGCTCTGCCGCCTCCTTCTCCGAGATCTGCCGATGCTCCTCGTACTCGAGCCAGGCCTGGTACTCGTGCAGGTCGTTGAGCAGGAGCTGCGCCTGGCCCTCCAGGGCGACGAGGCCGGTCAGCCGCTCGAGCTCGTGCGCGTGGAACCGGCGGTTGGCGACCGCGACCTTGAGGCGGACGACGTTCTCGCCGTGGCCGATCGGCTCGAGCGTGATCTCGTCGACCGCGAACCCGAGCTCGTTGAGGCGGCGGATCCGGGCGCGCACCGCGTGTCGGTCGTCGGCGGACAGCTCAGGTTCCATGCGGAGCTCGTCCCAGACCGCCGCGTACCGCGAGCGGACGGTCTCGGCGGCCTCGACCGCATCGTCTGCGGCGCCGTCGCGGCCTTGCATCGCCCCGAGGTCGGCGAGGCCGAACGCCACGTTCTCGACGAGGATGTCCAGGTCGTATTCGCGCTGGCCGTCCGACAACGACGGGTGGATCTCGCTGGTCTCGGCATCGACGAGGAACGCCTGGATCTTGTCGCCGTCCCGGCGGAAGAGCGTGTTGGCGAGCGAGCAGTCGCCCCAGAAGACGCCCGCCCGGTGCAGGTCGACGAGCAGCCAGGCCATCGCGTCAAGCAGCCGGTCGCGGTACGGCCCGGGACCAAGCGGGAAGCGCATGAGCAGGCGGCGGTACTGGATCGAGAACTCCAGGTATTCGGTGACGAGGATGGCCGTGTCCCGTTCCGGGGCCGCGGCGAGGCCTACGGGCGCGACCGCCGGCAGTCCCTTGGCCTGGAGATGACGCAGCACCGAGAACTCGGTCGCTGCGACCTCGAGCGGCTCCTCCTTGAGCGCGTACGATCGACGCCCGCTCGTGAGGAACCGGACGAGGTGGCGGGACGGACCCACGGGCAGCTCGCGGACGCGCATCCCCGCGATCGTCCCGTCCTCGTCCGCGCGCCATTCGCCGAGCGGGCGCTCCCACGGCAGGTCGAGCAGCTCGGCGGCGCCCTCGCGAAGGCGCAGGCGCGGGAACCCGGCACCATCGCGTGGGGCGGGCGTCGGCGGCGTGGCGGCTGTCTCGATCGGCACGGTCACCGGCGGGGCTCGGACGGGCCGGTCAGAGCTTCTTGCGCAGGTAGGCGGCGACGCTCCCGTCGTAGCCCAGCGATTCGTACAGCCGGCGCGCATCGGGACGGTGGTGGCCGGCCGTGATCTCGATGAACGCCGCCCCGAGCTCCGCGCCGATGCGCTCGGCCTCGGCCATCAGCGCGTGGCCGACGCCGCGCTCGCGAGCGCCCGCATCGACGACCAGGGCGAGCACGCGGAGGATCCGGTCGTCATGCTCGAAGCGGGGCATGGCATGGAGCGCGATGAACCCCAGGAGCTCGCCCTCATGCTCTGCCACGAGGACGCGCGAGAAATCCGACCCGAAGCGGGTAAGCCGCTCGACGATGTCGCTCGGGCCGGCCGGGTAGCCCTCGTCGGTGAACAGGGCGGCGATAGTTTCAGCGTCGCTCTCGCTGGCGGGTCGGAGGGTGGGTGCGCTGTCGGTCATGGTGGCGATGGTACGGCCTCGACGACAAATCGATAGGGGGCGCTGAGCGGCCCGCCGAACTGCAGCCGCTCGGCTCCGAACGGGCCGGGACGGGTCGTGGTCCGGTTGCGGGGTGCGGACGCACCGGCAACGGCCCAAGTCGCCGTCCAGCCCTCGCCGAAACGGGCCAGCGTGCCCGCGAGGGGGCCCTCCGTCTCCGGCTCGAGCAGCGCGATCCACAGCCCGGGCACAGCGGCGGCGGGGCCAGACCGGCAACGGGCGCCCAGGATCACCGACGACGCCGCGGTGCTGAAATCCGTGCCCGGCGCCAGCAGGTGAGCCAGCTCCCGTGCCGCCCGGTCCAGCTCGACCGTCGCCCAGCCGACGGCCACGGCCCCGTCCGCCCGCTCCGGCAGGGCGATCACCCGACCAGCACCATGTCGGGTCCCGGATCGCCGCTCATGACGAAGCCGAGCCGCTCATACAGGGCGATCGCCGAGGAATTGCCGGCAAACACCCCGAGATGGACCCACTCGCTGCCGGCATCGACGGCGTCGAGCAGCGCGCTCGCCGTCACGAGGCGACCGAACCCCTGGCCGCGTGCCCGGCGCAGCGTCCCGATCGACGAGAGGTAGCTCAGCCCGTCGAATGTGGCGCGGCGAGCGACGGCGACCGGCTCGTCCCCCTGCCGCACGAGGTAGTGCACGAAACGCGGGTCGGCGAGCGACGCCACGGTCTCCGCGACGATGCGATCGCGGCGCGCCCGGCCGACCTCGAACGCATCGAACAGCACCCCGACGATCGCCTCGGCGGTTGCCACGGCCCCGGAGCCCGTGAGTCCGGACACGCGTTCGAGGACCGCGCCGGCCGCGGGTGGCGTGGCCAGGGCGGCATCTGCCGGCCCCCGGTCCCGCGCGATCATCAGCAGCCCCTTGCCCATGTCCTCGAAGCCGTTGGCGGCCAGCCTCGCCGCGAGGTCCGGCGGCTGGTCATGCGGTGGAGAGACCCAGATGTGCGGCTGGCGACCGATCGACGCGAAGAGGATCCCGGCCTCGCCCAGCCGCCGATCGAACGCGGCCGGCTCGCTGGGCCAGCGCGCGCCCTCCAGCCGATTCCAGAACGGCTCCGGATCGAGCGGATCGTGGAGCAGCAGCGAATCGCCGAGATCGCGCAGTTCGCGGCCCGGGATGGCATGCACTTCCGCCTCGTGCCGGAGCAGCCGGAGCAGCGTGACGGCGTCGATCGGTGGGGTCACCCGGCGGGCCCTTCCGAAACCGGTCGGAGCGTGGCAACGTAGACGCCCAAGAACGACACGAACGATCCTGCCCGCTCGCTGGAGGAAGCCATGTCCCGCTTGCTGCCCGTCCTCGTCATGACCGCCGCTCTGGCCCTGGCAGCGTGCGCCGGCGGTGGCACGACCGGGACGGCGAGCGTCGGCCCACCGGAGCCCGCCGCATCGGTGCCGGCCGCCACGGCCGGGTCGACTGACACGGGGACCGGCGCGTGTGCGGCCTCGACGGAGCCCGGGACGGTCCAGGCCGGCATGACCGGCAGCATCTTCGCGCCCGCGACCATCGAGGCCGCCGTCGGCGACGTCATCGCCTGGACCAACAGTGACAGCGTGCCCCACACGGCCACGGTAAGGGACGACCCGACCTGCACCACGGCGAATCTCGGCAAGGGCGACACCGGTGCGCTGACGTTCAGCGCCGCGGGCACGTACGAATTCTTCTGCAAGATCCACTCGGACATGTCCGGGACCATCGAGGTCACGGGCTAGTCAGTCCGCTCGCTCCGCGAGGAACACGGCCGCTCCGGACGGCAGGTCGATCGCCGTCGGCGAGGGCATCTCGGCCTCGGCGAACCACGCCAGGAAGCGCTCACGCGAGGCGAGCGCCGTACCCTGGTACAGCTCATCGAGCTGGACGCCGGCGATGATCTCGCCGTGCCGGGTGCGGAACTCGTCCTGCCCCGATGGGAGCGGCCAGTCGAGCACGAGCAGCCGCCCGCCCGGTCGCAGGGCGGCCCATGCGGCACGCAGGACCTGCGGGGCGTCGCGCAGCTGGTGGAGCGCGTACTGGAAATAGGCGAGGTCGTACTCGCCGACTTTGCCTGGTTCCGTGGCCTTTGCCTCGCGGATGTCGATGCGATCGGACAGCCCTTCGTCGGCGACGATCGTCCGCGCGCGGGCGACCGAGTCGATCTCGAACTCGACGCCGACGAGCTCGAGCGCGGGGAAGCGTCGGGCCATGGCCACGAGCCAGCGCCCACCGCCGCAATGGACATCGACGACGCGGCCCCCGCGCGACAGGTCGGCGACGAGCTGTGGGAGCGCGGCCAGCACCTCCTGGAAGAACACCGCGATGTCCTGACGCGTGAGCGTCTCGATGGCCTTCCGGTACCGCTCGGGTCGCTCGGCGATGGGTATCCCGGTCCGGAAGAAGTCGGGCATACCGGCCCAATCCATCGACGCGACGACCGCATGGACGAACTGACCGCCGAGGAAACCGGGGCGATCGCCGTCGAGCAGGATCGCGGCCACGTCCTCATCCATCACGAGCCGGTCGTCGTCGAACGTGGTCAGGTCGTGGGCGTCCGACGCCCAGGCCCAGGCTTCGATGGCGTCGGCGTGCGTGCCCGTCGCGGCGGCCAGCTCGGCCGCGGATACGCCCGCATCCCGGGCGGCGCGAACGTGCTCGAACAGTGCGAGTTCGATGCCGAGGTAGACCAGCCACGACCGATGGAATCCCCCGAGGCTCGCGATCAGGTCGTCATACCGGTCGTCGTGGCCCACCGCCGGATTGTCGCATGGTGCCCGGGCCGGGACCCGGAGCGGCTGGCCTCGAGCCCCGAGCCCGGAGGCAGGGCCGCGCGGGTACCGTAACGGGATGCAACGGTTGTGCCCGGCGCGGGGTTCAGAGGGTTGATGGATACGGACGACCGCCTCGCCGCCGACCTCGCCCGGGATCTCGACCGCACCTTCGATGCGCTCGTCCTGGCGCACCAGGACCGCCTGTACACGATCGCGCTGCGCATGCTGGGCGATCCGCGCGACGCCGAGGAAGCCGCCCAGGACGCCCTGGTACGGGCATACCGGGCGCTGGCGACGTACGACCCGCCGCGCATCCGCGAGCTGAAGGTCCGCGGCTGGCTGACGACGATCGTGCTCAACCTGTGCCGCACGCGCGGCCTGCGGCGGGCCGGACGCGGGGCGCCGCCGGTCTCTCTCGATGGCGACGCGGCCGCGCCGATCCAGCCCAGCGCTCCGCCCAGGCAGGCACCGGCCGAGGTCGCCGAACGGCACGCCGAGCGCGAACGCTGGCGTGCCCGCCTCGCCGCGCTGCCGCCCGTGTATCGCGCGGCAGTCGTGCTGCGCCACGTCGACGGCCTGTCCTACCCGGAAGCAGCCGCGGCCCTCGGTCGTCCCGAGGGGACGGTCAAGGCCCAGGTCCACCGAGGGATCGCCCTGTTACGCACGATGCTCGAAGCGGACGCCCGTCACGAGCTCGAGGAGATGACCGCATGAACCACTCGCTCGAACCCGTCGTGCCCGAGGCGGCTGACGCGGCCGTCGAGGCCGCGCTGGCCGACTTGACCGCCACGGCCCCGGCCGCCCTCCGTCCCAGGGTGCTCGTGGAGACCGGCCTGGCCGACGGCTACGCCCAGATCGATTCGCCGATCGGACCG
>CAZFXH010000157.1:0-1586 GCA_964522905.1 uncultured Anaerolineaceae bacterium | reverse complement strand
CGCGCAGCGACCACAGATCCCGCGCCCGCCGCAGACCGAATCGATGTCCACGCCGAGCGAGCGCGCCGCGTCGAGGACCGTGGTCCCGGCTGGCGCGCGGCCACGCCGTCCGGACGGCGTGAAGATGATCTGCGGGTCGGCGGTGGCCGCGCCGTCGCTCACGGGCGGATCGTCAGTCGCGCGCTGCGACGTCGGCCGGCCGGGCGTGCGCAGGGGCCTCGTCGACGGCCGCGGCCGGGACGTCGAGACCGGGCACGTCCACGCCCGGGACGTCGGCGGAGAAGACTGTCACCCCGGGGATCCCGCCAGGCGTGGCCGGAGCCGCCGTCCCGCCAGGCGTGGCCGGAGCCGCCGTCCCGCCACGGCGGCGGTTCGTGCGACGGCCGCCCGCCTCGCCGTCCGCCGGTCCGGTCCGGAACTGGCGGATCCAGCGGGCCGCATCCTGGTCGTTGCCCATCAGCACGTCACTGGCCATGACGGCGTGCTTGACGCCCTCGGCGATCGGGTTCGTGATCGCCGACGTGAGACCCGACGCGATGGCCATGCTCAGGAACGCGCCGTTGATGCCCTCGCGGTTGGGCAAGCCGAAGCTGACGTTGGATGCCCCGCAGCTCGAGTTGACCTTGAGCTCGTCGCGCAACCGGCCAAGGATGTGGAACACCTGTCGGCCGGCGCCACTCAACGCCCCGATCGGCATGAGCAAGGGGTCGACAACGATGTCTTCGCGCGGGATGCCGTGGTCGGCGGCGCGCTCCACGATCCGCTTGGCGACCGCGAACCGAACGTCGGGGTCCATCGAGATCCCCGTCTCGTCGTTGCTGATCGCCACGACCGCGCAGCCGTACTTCCTGACCAGCGGCAGGACCCGCTCGAGGCGCTCCTCCTCGCCGGTGACGCTGTTGAGCAGGGCCTTGCCCTGGTAGACGGCGAGCCCGGCCTCGAGCGCCTCGACGATCGAGGAATCGATCGAGAGCGGGACGTCCGTGAGCGACTGGACCAGCTCGATCGTCCTCGCGAGGATGGCCGGCTCGTCCGCAAGGGGGATGCCCGCGTTGACGTCGAGCATATGGGCGCCCGCCTCCACCTGCGCGATCGTGTCGCGTTCGACTCGCGAGAAGTCGCCGGCCTTCATCTCGTCGGCGAGGAGCTTTCGGCCGGTCGGGTTGATCCGCTCGCCGATGATCACGAAGGGCTGGTCGTCGCCGATGACCACCTCGCGCGTCGCCGAGCTGACGACGGTCCGCGTCACGCCTCGGGGGCCTTTCCCTGGGTCTCGTCCTGCGCCGGCGGGAAGACCGGCCCGCCTTCGACGCCACCGGCCTGGATGAGCTGGGCGAGTCGATGCTTGTCGTATTCGGCCTCGAGACGCTCGACCTCGGCGGCGACTTCCGCGTCGATGTCCGCGCCGCACGACTTCTGGGTCCGGCGCCACTCCTCGATGTAGTGGTTGTAGGCGCGCTTGCCGGCACGGCTGGCCGCCTTGTCGATGGCGACCTGGAACCGCGGATGGAGCACGATCTTGCTCTGCTTGCGACCCTCGCGGGCGGTCACCTGGGCGGGGATGTCACGCCACCAGATGATGGTCA
>CAZFXH010000156.1:0-1834 GCA_964522905.1 uncultured Anaerolineaceae bacterium | reverse complement strand
GCCTCGATCAGGCGCAGGCGCTTGATCGCCTTCTTGCGGCGCTGGCCGGAGCTCGTGCGCACCTCGACGTGGAGCGAGCGAGCCAGCTCCTCGAGGTCCATCCGGCTGATGATCTCGCGGACCGCCTCGGCGCCCATTCCGGCCCCGAACACGCGGCCGCCCTTGGCGCCCGAGCCGTAGCGCTCGTCGAGCATCCGGTACTCGGTCTCGCCGATGGTCTGCATCGGCTTGAGGCCCTCGAGCTCGTCGCGCAGCTTGCGCAGCTCGTCCTTGAGGCCCTGGGCCTGCTCCGCCAGGCCAGCGCGCTCGTGCTGGAGCGTCTCCTCGACACCGGCCGCGAGGTCGGCGACCTTCTGCTCCACGACGCGGGCCTCGTCGGTCTCGCGCTGCTTGAGGTCGCTGTTGACCTGCTCGGTGTGCTCACCGACGATCTTGCGCAGGCGCGCGGTGGCTTCCTTTCCGCCCTTGTCGCCGGCCGCGACGACGACCTCACCGGTCGGGCCGAACGCGATCGTCTCGGTCGCCTCGCCGCTCTTGAGCTCGGCCAGGAGGGCCTGGGTCTCCTGGGCCGCGGCGGCGATCTCTTCGGTCCGTGCGGCGCGCTGGGCCTCGAGATCCGCCTTGGTCCGCGCGAGCTCACCGTTGAGCTCGTCGGTCTTGAGATTCAGCTCGGTGTTCAGCTCGTCTTCGAGCTGGGTCAGGCGCTCACCGGCCTTGCCGCCACGGCCTTCGGCTTCTTCCTCGATCGCCGCCAGGGCGCGCTTGCGCGCCTCCTCATCGACGTGGGTGACGATGTACAGCGCGAAGTAGAGGATCCGCTCCAGGTTGCGCGGGCTGATGTCGAGCAGGATGCCCAGGCGCGACGGCGTGCCCTTGAAGTACCAGATGTGGCTGACCGGGCTCGCGAGCTGGATGTGACCCATCCGCTCGCGACGGACCTTGCTGCGCGTGACCTCGACGCCGCACTTGTCGCAGATGATGCCCTTGTACCGGATGCGCTTGTACTTGCCGCAGTAGCACTCCCAGTCCTTGGTCGGACCGAAGATGCGCTCGTCGAAGAGACCATCCTTCTCCGGCTTGAGCGTTCGGTAATTGATGGTCTCGGGCTTCGTGACCTCGCCCTTCGACCACTCCCGGATCTGGTCCGGGCTGGCGAGCGAGATGCGGATCGCGCTGAAATTATTGACCTCGAGCATGGTTCTCCTCCGCATCGTCGGCTGGCACGACGATGCGATGCGGCGCGAAGGCGAACGGGGGCGTGCCGGCCGGGACGCGACCCCGTGGGAAACGTTGGGTGGTGCTGATGACGATCAGTCCTCGAACCCGGCGAGGTTGATCCCGCCAAGATCGGGGAGCAGGTAGCCCGAGGCGTCGTCCTCCGCGAGCGGGATCTCCTCCTCGTTCTGGTCCAGGATCTCCGCGTTCAGCCCCAGGCTGCGCAGCTCCTTGATCAGGACCTTGAACGACTCGGGGACGCGCGGCGGCTGGATCTCCTCGCCCTTGACGATCGCCTCGTACGTCTGGACCCGTCCGAGGACATCGTCCGACTTCACGGTGAGCAGTTCCTGGAGGATGTTGGCCGCACCGTAGGCCTCCAGGGCCCAGACCTCCATCTCGCCGAAGCGCTGGCCGCCGAACTGCGCCTTGCCGCCCAGCGGCTGCTGGGTGATCAGGCTGTACGGGCCGGTCGAGCGCGCGTGGATCTTGTCCTCGACGAGGTGGTGGAGCTTGAGCATGTAGATGTAACCGACGGTGATGTGGCGATCGAAGGCCTCGCCGGTCCGACCGTCACGGAGCTCGATCTTGCCGCTCTCCGGCAGGCCGGCCTCACGCA
>CAZFXH010000155.1:0-1661 GCA_964522905.1 uncultured Anaerolineaceae bacterium | reverse complement strand
CGGACCAGGACGATCCCGGCCGACTCCACGGCGACGTCCGTCCCGGCGCCGATGGCGATGCCGACGTCCGCCGTGGCCAGCGCGGGGGCGTCGTTCACGCCGTCGCCGACCATCGCCACCTTGCGGCCACCCTGCTGGAAGCGCTTCACCGCGTCCGCCTTGTCTGCCGGCAGGACCTGTGCCGCCACCTCGTCGATGCCCAGCCGCCGCGCCACCGAGTCCGCCACGGCCTGGCTGTCGCCGGTGATCATCGCTACCCGCACACCCAGGGCGTGCAGGAGATCGACAGCCTCCTTGGACTCCGGCCGGATTTCATCCTCGACCGCAATGACGCCCGCCACGCGACCGTCGACGATGACGTGCAGGACGGTCCGCCCCTCGCGGTCCCAGTCTGCCGCGACCGGCAACGCATCAAGGGAAAGGTCGGCAAGGAGTCGCGGTCCGCCGACGCTGACCTTCCTTCCCTCGACCGTCGCCTGGGCGCCGCGCCCGGGCAGTGCCTCGAAGGCCGTGGCGGTCGGG
This sequence comes from uncultured Anaerolineaceae bacterium, assembly GCA_964522905.1. Taxonomy (GTDB): domain Bacteria; phylum Chloroflexota; class Limnocylindria; order Limnocylindrales; family CSP1-4; genus SPCO01. Next base: position 1,139 of record CAZFXH010000155.1, on the reverse strand, counting down.
ACCTCGAGGCCCCGCGCAGTCGCCCCCCGGACGATCGCGCGAGCAAGCGGGTGCTCGGAGTCGCCCTCGACGGCGGCCGCAAGACGGAGAGCGTCGGGGTCGCTGGCGTCCACGAGTGCCGGCTCACCCTTGGTCAGCGTGCCCGTCTTGTCGAAGATGACGGTGTCCAGGGTGCGCGCGCGTTCGAGCGCCAGGCGGTCCTTGACAAGGAGCCCATTCCGCGCTCCGAGCGAGGTCGAGATCGCGATCACCAGCGGGATCGCCAAGCCGAGTGCGTGCGGGCAGGCGATGACCAGCACCGTCGCGGTGCGAACCAGGGCACCCTCCGGGTCGCCCTGCAGCCACCAATACACGAGGGTGATCGAGCCGGCGGCGAGGGCGACGTAGAACAGGATCGCCGCGGCCCTGTCGGCGAGGGCCTGCGCCCGCGACGCCGAGGCCTGGGCGGCGGCGACCATCCGCATGATCCCCGACAGCGCGGTCGCGTCGCCGGTGGCGGTGACCCGGACTCGCAACGAGCCGCCAGCCGCCACCGTGCCGGCGACCACCGAGTCGCCCGGCTCCTTGCCGACGGCCTTGGACTCGCCGGTGATCATCGACTCATCGACATCCGCGTTCCCCTCGGTCACCAGACCGTCGACGGGGACGCGAGCGCCAGGGCGAACGAGGACGACGTCGCCGACGGCGAGGGCACCGATGGACACTTCTTCCGTGCCGCCCGGTGTCACCCGCTCCGCGGTGTCAGGGAGTAGTTCCGCGAGCGCCGCGAGGGCGCCGCGTGCCTGGGCGATCGAGCGCATCTCGAGCCAGTGGCCGAGCAGCATGATGGTGATGAGGGTCGCGAGTTCCCACCAGATCTCCACCTCGAACAGGCCGAGCGTGCCCGCCCACGAGGCAACGAAGGCCACGACGATCGCCAGGGAGATCAGGGTCATCATCCCGGGCTTGCGGTCGGCCAACTCGCCTTGCGCGCCACGGATGAAAACCAGGCCACCGTAGAAGAACACGATGGTGCCGAGGATGGCCGGCACGTACTCGATGCCAGGGAACATCGGGATCGAGTATCCGAACCACTCCTGGATGTCGTGGCTGAGCAGGACGACCGGGATGGTCAGGGCCAGGCTCAGCCAGAACTTGTC
>CAZFXH010000154.1:0-3695 GCA_964522905.1 uncultured Anaerolineaceae bacterium | reverse complement strand
GAGCGCTCGTGCGCCTCTGCCAGCGGCAGAGGATAGCACCCCGCCGCGCGATGGCCGCCAGAGTGCGTGGCGGGTAAGGAGCCCCTGCTAGACTCGGACGACCTGTCTGGAGGTCCCGTCCCATCGACCTGAACGCCCTCGTTCAGCCATATCTCGGCCCGATCGTGGTGGCATTCGCCGTCGCGATGGTGTTGCTCCTCCTGCTCGTGATCCTGCTTGCCCGGCGGGTCGGGCGGGTCGGCGGACGAGTGACGGGGATCACCCGGGGTGAGGAGGGGCAGAGCCTTGAGGACGTCCTCGGTGCCCACCTCGAGAAAGTCCACGGCCTCGCTCGGGAGGTCGACCGGCTGACGGCGCGGACCGGGGCGCTCGAGACGGCGGGACTACGCGCGTTCCAGCGCGTCGGCCTGGTCCGCTACAACCCCTTCGAAGAGACCGGCGGCAACCAGAGTTTCGCGCTCGCCCTGCTCGATGCGGAGGGGAACGGCTGGGTCCTGTCCAGCCTGCATGCTCGCTCCGGCACGCGCGTGTACGCGAAGGCCATCAGCGGCGGCCGTTCGGATGCGGCGCTGTCGGAAGAAGAGACCGCCGCCATCCGCCAGGCCAGCGCCTGACAGCCTAGGTGTCACAGCGGTCGGCGATGGTGCGCACATGGCCCCCATCGCTGACCCGACGCCCGCCCGGACTCCCGTCGTGACCCGTCCCGTCGTCCGCGCCCGCCGGCGTGGGCCCATGCCGCTCGAGCAGATCCCGGCCTGGCGCGACCTCGTCCCCGTCATGGCGCCGACCGGGCCCGTGGTGGCCGACGGCCAGAGCGGCATGGAGGCCTTGCTCGGGGGCCTCAACCCGGACCAGCTCCGCGCGGTGACGCACGGGGAGGGGCCGCTGCTCGTCGTCGCGGGGGCCGGCACCGGCAAGACCCAGGTCATCACGCGCCGGATCGCGTGGCTCATCGCCTCGCGCCGCGCAAAGCCGTCGGAGATCCTGGCCCTGACCTTCACGGACAAGGCCGCGGACGAGATGGCCGTGCGCGTCGACCAGCTCGTTCCGTACGGCTACACGGACACCTCGATCGCGACGTTCCACGCGTTCGGAGATCGGTTGATCCGCGAGTACGCGCTCGAGCTCGGGCTGGCGCCGGACGTCCGCGTCCTGTCTCGGGCGGAGGTGGTGATCTTCCTGCGCGAGCACCTGTACGAATTCGAGCTGGAGGAGTACCGCCCGCTTGGCGACCCGACCCGGTTCCTGGGTGCCCTCGCAACGCTGTTCAGCCGATGCAAGGACGAGGACATCACGCCGTCGACCTATGCGGCCTTCGCCGACCGGGTCGCTGCGGAGGCTCGGGCGCTGGCGCAACTGAGCGAGGACACGGGGTCGGACGAGGAGGCGGCTGCGGCGCGCGCCGAGGACGCCCGCCGTCAGGTGGAGCTGGCCCGCGCGTTCGGTCGCTACCAGGACCTGCTGGCCGCCAACGGGTTCATCGATTTCGGCGACCAGGTGGCCCTCGCGCTACGACTGGTCCGCGACTCGCCCGCCGCCCGGTCGGCCATCGCGGGGCGGTTCCGGTACGTGCTCGTCGACGAGTTCCAGGACACGAACCGGGCGCAGGCGGAGCTCGTGTCGCTGCTCGCGGAGCCACATCGCAACGTCACGGTCGTCGGCGATGACGACCAGGCGATCTACGCGTTCCGCGGCGCGGCGGTGGACAACATCCTCGATTTCGAGGCCCGCTACGGCGGGGCCCGGACCGTCGTGCTGCGACGGAACTACCGGTCGCTCGGCCCGATCCTCGATGCGTCCTACCGTCTGGTGCGGTTCAACGACCCGGACCGGCTCGAGGTTCGCACGGGCATCAGCAAGCGGCTAAAGGCGGAGCGGCGAGACCGGGCGGCGGCGCCCGTGCGGCTGGAAGCATTCACGACGGGTTCGGAGGAGGCCGACTGGATCGCGTCGGACATCGCCCGCCGGATCGCGGCCGGCGCACTACCACGCGACCACGCGGTCCTCGTGCGGGCGAACGGCCATGCGGATCCGGTCCTTCGGGCGCTGAACGTGGCAGGCATCCCGTGGCGGTTCTCGGGCTCGTCGGGGCTCTATGCCCGCCCGGAGGTGCGCCTGCTCATGGCGTTCCTGCGCGCGGTGGCGGATCCGGAGTCGAGCGTGGACCTCTACGCCCTCGCGTCATCGGAGGTGTACGGGCTGGGTGGCGAGGACCTGACGGTGATCGTGAACACGGCACGGCGACGCCATCGTTCGGTCTGGGCGACGCTGGACGAGCTCGAGCGACAGCCGGGCATCCTGCGGGTCTCGCCGGCGACTCGCGCGGCCGTCCACCGGCTGGTGGAAGACGTCACCCGCTACACCGCCATGGCTCACGACCGGCCGGCGGGCGAGGTCCTGTATGCGTTCCTGCGCGACAGCGGGATGCTCGCCAGGCTGGCGCGGACCCCGACGACGGCGGCCGAGGAGGGCCTCGGTAACGTCGCCCGCTTCTTCGACATCATCCGTGCCCAGTCGGCGCTGCTGGCGGACGACCGCGCGATGTTCGTCGCCGGCCACCTGCAGACGCTGATCGAAGCGGGCGACGACCCCGCGACCGCCGACCTCGACCCGGACGCGGACGCGGTGGCCGTCCTGACCGTCCACAAGGCCAAGGGCCTCGAGTTCCCCGTGGTATACCTGCCGGGGTTGGTCGCGGGTCGCTTCCCCGGCAACGGACGGGGCGAGGCGCTGGCGCTGCCGGTGGGCCTCGGTCGTGGCGATGTCCCGACCGCGGAACGGTCGCTCGCCGAGGAACGGCGCCTGTGCTATGTGGCGATGACTCGGGCCCGTGACGAGCTGATCCTGTCGCATGCCGCGGACTACGGCGGCGCCCGTGCGCGCCGGGTCTCGCCGTTCGTCCTGGAGGCGCTCGACCTGCCGGCGGCCGAGGCGACGCCGGGTGCCGGCCTCACCCCCGCGTCGGCAGAGGAGCGACTCGCGTCGTTCGCGGCCGTGGATGCCCCGGTGGAAGCGGAACGCGGCCCGATCGACGAGCCGCTCAGTCTTAGCTTCGGGCAGATCGACGCGTACCTGACCTGTCCGCGCAAGTACAAGTACGCGCACGTCCTGCGCGTCCCGACCGCGCCGCACCACGCCCTCGTGTACGGCTCGGCCATGCACAAGGTCGTCCAACTCTTCCATCACCGCCATGCCCGGGGGCACGTGATGTCGGAGGCGGAGCTCGACGAGGTGCTCGAGTCAGCCTGGTCCAACGAGGGGTTCGTGAGCCGGGAGCACGAGGAGGCGCGGCTGGCCGCGGCGCGAACCGCGCTGCGCCGGTTCCGCGAAGAGCAGCTCCTGCCGGGTGCCGTCATCCCGACCTATGTCGAGCGCGAGTTCAGCTTCTCCCTGGGTGGCGATCGGGTCCGCGGCCGTTGGGACCGGGTCGACGTCGAGCCGCTCGCCGGCGACGCCCCGGTGGATCCGGTCGATGCCGCGGCGATCGCGCCGTCCGCCGACCACGTGACCCCTACGCTCGGCATCCTGGGCCGCGAGCACGTGACGATCACCGACTACAAGTCGTCCGACCTGCGCGATCCGGCACGGGCTCGCCAGCGCGCCCGCGAATCGCTGCAGCTGCAGATCTACGCGATGGGCTACGAGGCGATGACCGGGCGATTACCCGACCAGGTCGCGCTCCACTTCCTCGACTC
>CAZFXH010000153.1:0-4709 GCA_964522905.1 uncultured Anaerolineaceae bacterium | reverse complement strand
AGGTCGAGCTTCGTGACGACGCCCGCCGGGCGCTCGCCGCGGACCGCCACGAGCGCGGAGGCGTTGCCGCTCAACAGCGCGAACGCCTCATCGAGCGTCGCCGACGCCTCGACCAGTGGCAGGGGCGGGTCCATGATCTCGCCGACAGTGCGCTCGACGACGCTCGGGTCGCGATAGGCGCGATCGAGCAGGCCCTTTTCGCTGATCGAGCCCACGAGCCCGACGACGTCGTCGCCCTCGGGCTCCTCCGACACCGGTAGCTGGCTGATGCCGTATGTCTGGAGGGTCGAGATGGCGTCGCCCACCCGCTCGGTGGTTCGCGCCACGACGACGGGCGGTCGGTCGGTCGGGTGGTGGCGATCGGCCAGCAGCACCGCGATCCGGGTGGCCGCCCCGGTCGTGGCCATCAGGCCGTTGATCCGCATCCACTCGTCGTTGTAAAGCTTCGAGAGGTAGTTCCGGCCGCCGTCCGGCAGCAGGACCACGACGACCGCGTCCGTTCCGCCATCCGTCGTCATCAGGTCGCGGATCACCTCGCGCGCGGCGACCATCGCCGTCCCACACGACCCGCCGGCGAGGATCCCCTCTTCCCGTGTCAACCGGCGCGCCATCGCGAAGGCGTCCCGGTCGCTGACCCGCACCCAGCGATCGACCACGGATGGGTCGTACGTGCCCGGCAGGAAGTCCTCGCCGACCCCCTCGGTCAGGTACGGCCGCGCGGTGTCCCCCGAGAGAATGGAGCCCTCCGGATCTGCCCCGATGACCTGGATCGCCGGGTTGCGCTGCTTGAGAACGTGCGCGGCGCCCGAGATCGTCCCGCCCGTGCCCACGCTCGCGACGAAATGGGTGATCCGACCCTCCGTCTGGTCCCATAGCTCGGGGCCAGTCGTCTGCTCGTGGGCCGCCGGGTTCTCCTGGTTCCAGTACTGGTCCGGTTTGAAGGCGCCGGGGATGTCCCGCGCCAACCGGGCGGCGACGCTGTAGTAGCTCTCGGGCGACTCGGGCGGGACATTGGTGGGACAGAGGACGACCTGGGCGCCGTAGGCACGGAGCAGCGCCTGCTTCTCGGTCGATTGCTTGTCGGCCATGACGAAGATGCAGCGGTAGCCCTTGAGCGCAGCCGCGATCGCCAGCCCGTGGCCGGTATTGCCGCTGGTCGGCTCGATGATCGTGCCGCCCGGCTTGAGGAGGCCGTCGCGCTCCGCGGCCTCGATCATCGGCAGGCCGATCCGGTCCTTGACCGAACCGCCGGGGTTGAGCATCTCCATCTTGGCCAGGAGGAGCGGCTGGCGGTCGTCAGGGCCGAGGTCCCTGGTTACCCGGCTGATCCGGACGAGCGGGGTGTTGCCGACGAGGTCGAGGATGGTCTGCGCGTACTGCATCGCGGGCGAGTATAGGCGGACGCTCCGGCCCGAACCGACCCCGTCAGCCGTCGCGATCGAGCCGGCCGGGCCGCAACAACAGCCAGGTGAGCCGGCGCCGCAACCGGCGCGGGTGCCCGGGAGGGTCCTGCGTGCCGGGGTGCAGTGCCTGGACCACCGGATCCAGGATCGCGGCCAGGCTGTCGGTCATCGCCCGGGCCGCGGCCAGCTCCTCGCGCGTGCCCGGCGCGGGCAAGGGAGCCCCGGCGTCGAGGCCTGCCAGCTCCCGGGCCGTCCGCAGTGGGAGCACACGGGAGGCCATGCGCCGGCCCAGGTACAGCTCCTCGGTGCCGGCCATCGCGAGCGGCACGACCGTGGCGTCCGTGCGCAGCGCGATGATCGCCCAGCCGGTGCGCATCGGCCCGAGGCGCCCGGGCGGACCGCTGACGGTCCCTTCCGGCATCTGCATGAAGACGGCGCCCGCGTCGAGGACCGCCCGCGCGGAGTCAACGTGCCGGTCGATGCCCACGCCGCCACGCCAGACGGGCAGGAGCCCGCCGATCCGGCGGACGAGCCACTCGCGCCACCGCGTGGTGAAGGTCGAGGGGCCGCTCCCCAGGATCCAGCAGCGCGGCTCCAGGGGCAGCGCGTGGATCGCGACGAACGGGTCCATCCACCCGCGATGAGCACCGGCGACCAGGAGGTAGCCACCGCTCGGGATGTGCTCCTGGCCGAAGGTCTCGATACGGAAGCGGAACAGGCCGAAGCACAGGAACCGGGCGAACAACCTGACGGCGCGGTACAGCAGCGATGCCTTCGCCTCCGGCGCCCGGCCGAGCCAGGCGAGGCCCTCCGAGACGCCGCCGCGGGCGGCGGCCATCGCCTCGGGCGAGACGCGGCCAGGAGGCGGTCGTCGTCTGGGACGGCCGACCTGCGAGGGATCGGACGCGTCGGTCTCGTTCGAGCGCCCGTGGCCGCTCATGGGCTCGGGCGGGGACCGGTCTCGTCAGGGGCGGCGATCTCGTCAGGGGCGGCGGTCTTGCCGTCGGCGCCGGGCTCGTGCTGGTCGGCGGCGTCCGTCTCGTGGGCCGTCTCGTCGACGGCTCCGGCAGGGTCGTCGGCATCGGCGGCGGTCGCATCGTCAGCCTCGTCCCCGGCAGGCCCCCCAAGGTTCGCCCACGGTTCGTCGATGGGTCGGGTCATCCAGGCGGCGCCGAGCGCCCCCCACGTCGCTCGCTGCGGATCGGACGGCGGCCGATCGCCCATCCGGTTCGCACGATGGCGAAGGATCAACCCAACGACGCCGATGGCGATGAACGCCAGCGACACGAGCTGCGCGGTCGGGACGCCGAAGAACGTCCAGTTGTCCTCGCGCAGCGTCTCGAGCAGGAATCGAGTCGCGCCATACCAGATGAAGAAGACGAGCAGGAGGTCGCCGGGCCGCAACCACGAGCGCAGCCGGTACCCGAGAAGGACGAGGAAGGCCGCGCCGAGCAACCCCGAGATCGACTCGTACAGGAAGAGCGGGTGGAAACGCGTCGTCTCGGGGTAGATGTCGCACCCATAGGCGGCCAGACGGTGGGCGCAGTCGATCGGGATGCCCCATGGCGCGTCCGTCGACGGCCCGTACAGCTCCTGGTTGAAATAGTTGCCCCAGCGGCCGATGGCCTGCATCACGAACAGCGCCGGCGCGACGATGTCGGCCCAGCGAGCGAACGACACGCCGCGGCGGCGGGCGTACCACCAGGCTGCGAGCGTGCCGGTCACGATGCCGCCGTACACGCCGAGACCCGAATAGGGCGGCAGGATGATCTTCACCGGGTCGTTCGCGTAGAGCGCCCACTGATCGATGACGTGGTACAGCCGGCCGCCCACCAGGGCAGCGATGGACACGATGAAGATCCCGTTGCCGACGATATCAGGGTCCTCGCCGGCCGCGCGTGCCAACCGGACCAGCACGAAGTACGCGACGGCGAGACCGATGGCGTAACAGAGCCCGTACCAGCCGATCGTGATCGGACCCAGCTGGAGCGCGACGGGATCGGGGAACGTGTCGAACATGCGCGGAGTGTATCCGCGACGGCTTCCCGGGCGACGCGTCCCTATACTTCGCGACGGTGAACGCCGAGTTCAACTGGTGGCTGCTCATGGTCGGGCTCGTCGTGGGAGCCGGGCTGGTCTGGTTCGTGGTCGCGGATCAGCGACGGCGCGAGGTCGACATCGACGACGCGGAGCGCGCCCAGGAGGCCGTCTGGCTGTCGGCGCACCTCGAGGGCGAGGGCTACGAGGTCACGCCCGAGACGGCTGAACGGCTCCTCGCGCTCCACCGCGCCTACCTCGAGTCACCACCCCCGAACGAGGCGTCGGGGCCCGGAACGGGCCCGTCACAGCTCCCCGACGATGACCGGCGGCGCGTCGAGCGAGGGGCTGTCGAGATCGGCGAGTGAGATCCCGAAGGTCGTTCCGGGCTCGACATCGCTGACCGCGGGCGTATCGCCGACCCAGAAGGCGAGGTCGTCAGCGAAGAACATCCGCCCGACGTTCTGACGCTGGCCGCTCACATCGACCCAGCAACGGTATTCCTGCCCCGCCGGGGGACGATCCAGCCCCATCGCCACGACGACGAGCTTCGTGGTGGTTGGTGAGAACAGCAGCGTCCCGGAGGTGTCGGTGTCGGTCGCGGCGAGCGTGACCCGCTCGGCATCGGGCTCACCGGTGATCTCGAGGCTCGCGCTCGTCACGGCCTCGAGCCCGCCGATCGCCCGGTCCTGGTCGGCGAGTTGCTGGGACATCCCCTGGACCGCGAGGAACGATGTGGCCGCCAGGGCCAGGGCGATGACCGCAGCCAGGCTCGCGACCCACGGCAACAGGCGAGCAGCACGCCCGCGGGCGTCGGAGCCTTGGGCCAAGGCTGAGGTTGGAGCCGGGACGGAGGCTGGAGCGACCGCGGAGGCCGCTCCGGCTGCCGCTGCCGCGGCCGCACCCCGCGCCACGCCGTGTTCGCGCACGAAGGCAAGCGTGCGCTCCCGCAGGTCGGCCGATGGCGTCGTTCGCACGACGTCGCGCAGCAACGGGGCCGCTCGACCGAGGCGCTCGAATTCGCCGGCGCAGGTGTCGCAGCCCGCGAGGTGGCCGGCGACCGCTGCCGCGATCGCCGTGTCGCCCGCCATCAGCCGTGGCAGCCCATCGGGCTCCACGGCTGCCAGCTCGAGCTGTTCGATTACTTCGTCGTGATCCATGCTTCTCCGCGATCTCGCGTCAGCGATCCGGCCGGGCCACCGGGGCCCGGGCCAGGTATCGGGTGAACTCGGGGCCGACCCCGCTGCCCAGGACGTCGCGCAACCGCAG
>CAZFXH010000152.1:0-1617 GCA_964522905.1 uncultured Anaerolineaceae bacterium | reverse complement strand
ACATCCGGCCGATCACGGTGGAGGTGGGCCTCATCCCTCGAGCCCATGGCTCGGGGCTGTTCACCCGCGGTGAGACCCAGGCGCTGACGGTTGCCACGCTCGGCGCGTCCTCGGACGTCCAGCGGATCGACACGATCAGCCCAGAGACCGAGAAGCGCTACATCCACCACTACAACTTCCCGCCGTACAGCACCGGCGAGAACAAGATGATGCGCGGCCCAAGCCGGCGCGACATCGGTCACGGACACCTCGCGGAGCGGGCGCTCGTGCCCGTCCTGCCGAGCCAGGAGGAGTTCCCGTACGTCATCCGCCTCGTCAGCGAGTGCGTGACGTCCAACGGCTCCACCTCGATGGCCTCCACGTGTGGCTCCACCCTCGCCCTCATGGACGCGGGCGTGCCCATCAAGGCACCGGTCGCCGGCGCCGCCATGGGCCTGATCACCGAGCCCGACGGCTCGTTCGTCGTCCTGACCGACATCCTCGGCAAGGAAGACGCGATCGGCGACATGGACTTCAAGGTCACCGGCACCCGTGACGGCGTCACGGCGCTGCAGATGGACATCAAGGTCCAGGGCATCAGCGAGGCGATCATCCGCGAGGGGCTCAAGCAGGCCCTCACGGCCCGCCTCACGATCCTCGACAAGATGGCCGAGATCCTCCCCGAGGCCCGTGAGGTCATGAGCGACTTCGCCCCTCGGATCATCACGATCAAGATCAACCCCGAGAAGATCCGCGAGATCATCGGCAAGGGTGGATCCATGATCCGAAAGATCCAGGAGGAGACCCAGACCGAGATCAACGTCGAGGACGACGGCACGGTCGAGATCGCCGCGGTGAGCGGCGAGAACTCGCGCAAGGCGATCACCTGGATCGAGAGCCTGACGCGCGAGGTCGAGATCGGCGCCCTGTACCTCGGCAAGGTCACCCGGATCATGGGCTTCGGCGCGTTCGTCGAGATCCTCCCGGGCAAGGAAGGCCTCGTCCGCATCGGCGAGCTCGCCGACTACCACGTGCCGACCGTCGAGGACGTCGTGTCCGTCGGCGACGAGGTGATGGTGGTCGTGATCGAGGTCGATCGACAGGGCCGGATCAACCTCTCCCGCAAGGCGGCCATGCAGCGCCACCTCGCCAAGGAGCCCGTCGAGGCGTAACCCTCGCGGTGCCTTCCCGGCGCCGACACCGAGCCATAGACGAAGACCCCGGCGTCGCCGGGGTCTTCTGATTCGTAGTCGAACCTGTGAGCAGTCCCTCGAAAGCCCGAGGACCTGGCTCGTCAGGCCGCGCCGGTCGACGCGCTCAGTGTTGTGTCACCACGTCGCGTCCGCGGCCGCCCTTGATGACCCCGTCGCCCAGACCTCCCCCGACCCCGGGGCCGGCGGTGGCGCTTCCGCCGCTGCCTCCGGCTCCGGCCGAACCGGGGGTGCCCGCGGCGCCACCGGTCGCCGACCCGTCCACGTCGACACCGATGGTCCCGTTGTTGCCGTCGCTGCCAGCGCCGCCACGAACGCGATCCGGACCGGATCCACCCGCGATCTTGCCGGAACCCCCGGCACCGCCGCGTCCCGCGCCGGCGATGGCGTTGCCACCGTTGCCACCGACGCCGCTGACGGTGGTGCC
>CAZFXH010000151.1:0-8251 GCA_964522905.1 uncultured Anaerolineaceae bacterium | reverse complement strand
TCGGTGGCTGAGCGGATCGAAGCCGTCGCGATCGGCGGCCTGGGTGAGATCGTGGCCGGAGACGACCTGCCGGCGCTCATCGCGGACGCCCTTGCGGCCGCCGACGTCCACCCGCTCCGTGATGACGATGCCCTCGTCGTGACCCAGAAGATCGTCTCGAAGGCGGAGGGCGCGGTGGTCGACCTGACGACGATCGAGCCGAGCCCCGTCGCGCAGGAGTTCGCCCGACGCCATGACCGCGACGCGCGCCAGGTCGAGGTCGTGCTGCGCGAGGCCAAGCGGGTCGTCCGGATGGCCAATGGCGTGATCATCACCGAAACCCACCACGGGTTCGTGTGCGCCAACGGAGGCATCGACGCATCCAATGTCGGCCCCGCGTCCGGATCGATCGTGACGCTCCTCCCGCGCGACCCAGACGCCTCGGCTCACGCGATCCGCGCTGCCGTTCGCGAGCGTCTCGGGCAGGACGTCCCGGTCGTCGTCTCGGACAGCTTCGGGCGGCCGTGGCGCCTGGGCATCGTCGATGTGGCGATCGGGGTTTCCGGCCTGCTCCCGCTCGACGACCTGCGCGGCGAGCCCGACGCCGACGGGCGGCTCATGAAGTCGACGGTCCGCGCGGTCGCCGACGAACTGGCGTCAGCTGCGGAGCTCGTCCTGGGCAAGACGGCCGGACGCCCGCTCGCGCTCGTTCGCGGGGCATCGTTCGTTCGCGGTGAGGGCCGCATCGCCGGCGCCCTGCTGCCCGCGGAAATGGACCTGTTCCGATGACCGAGACTGGTGCGACGGCGTGAGCGACGACCTCGGACGCACGCGAGCGACCCCAAACGTGCATGCCCGACGAAGAGCAGGAAGAACGGCGTTCCTTGCGACTTCGGGCCTTGTCGCCATGGTCTTGCTGGCTTGCACCGCTGCAGGTGGGTCGCAGGTGCCATCGGCCGTGGCCGTCAACGTGTCGCCCATGCCGACGCCCGCTGCGTCGGCCCAGCCTCCGGCGCCCAGCCCAGATCGACTTGCCGGCCTGAAGGTCTATACGGTCGGCGAGCTGCTTGAGCTGCGCGCGAGTGGACGGATCGGTGATGAGCGCGTTGCGCTGCGTGGATTCTGGACGAATCGTGACCTCGCTCACTCATGTGTCCCACCCCAAACGCCCCCAGGCGAGCTCCAGATCCGATGTCACGACGGCGAATGGGGGATCACGGAGCGGGACGAGCCAATCGGGACGTTGACGGTGGACTCACGTTTCCTGCCACCGGATGGTCCAGCACTCACACCATTCGTCGACGAAGCACTCGCCCAACGCCTCTTCACCCTGCCGTTCATCAACGGCCAGCACTACCCGCCGGTACCGATCGTCATCGTGGGCCATTTCGACGATCCCCGAGCGGATGACTGTGAGCCGGACGCTCGACAGCTGTGCCGCGACCGCCTCGTGGTCGACGAGATCGTGGAGTTCGACCCGCAGGCCGTACCCACGCCCGGCGTGACCCCGTCGCCGACTCCGTTTCCGTTCGACGACCCACCGCCCGCGCCGTTCGCTGCCGCCAAGTGCGCTGGCGACGTTCCGTACTCGTTCGTGGGGTGGGGCCGCCTGCCGGACTACGGCCTCGACATCGGCGGCGACGAGGTCGTGTATCTCGTGGTCATCGGCGAGCCGCAACAACAGTCGGGAGGATGGAAGGTCTGCTGGGCCCACGAGTGGGACCACGGTTCGTACTCGGCCGTCTCGAGCCCCTGACCGCACCGATACCCGACATCCCGTAACCTCCCGATCATGAAGCTCGGCCTCCAGATCCCGTCGTTCACGTGGCCGGGCGGGCCCGAGGCCCTCGGCCCCACCCTGGGCCGGATCGTGCGCGACGCCGACGACGCCGGCTTCGACTCGATCTGGGTCATGGACCATTTCTTCCAGATCCGTGGCGTGGGCGCGACCGAGGAGCCCATGCTTGAAGGCTGGACGACGCTCGGCTTCATGGCCGCGCATTCCACCCGCGCCCGGCTCGGGCTGATGGTGGGTGGCGTCCACTACCGCCAGCCAGGCCTCTGGATCAAGGCGGCGACGACGCTCGACGTGCTGTCGGGCGGGCGCGCGTGGCTGGGCATCGGTGCGGCCTGGAACGAGGAGGAATCGCGGGCGCTGGGCTTCCCGTTCCCGCCACTCGGCGAGCGCTTCGAGCTGCTCGAGGACACGCTCCAGATGGCGCACGGGATGTGGTCCGGCGAGCGCGGCACGGAGGCGGCGCTCGAGGGCCACCGCTGGCGTGCGGGACGCCTCCTCAACTCCCCACAGTCGCTCTCGCGACCACGGGTCCCGATCATGGTCGGCGGGGGCGGCGAGAAGAAGACCCTGCGGCTCGTCGCGCAGTACGCCGACGCGTGCAACGTCTTCGGATCACCTGAGGGGATCGCCCGCAAGTACCGCATCCTCGACGAGCACTGCGCCGCGGTCGGGCGCGACCCCGCCGAGATCGAGCGTTCGACGCTGCAGGGCGTGAACCTGTCCCGTGACGGTGGGCGGCGGGCGGAGACCGCGGCCCAGCTGGTGGACCGCTTCGGGGACCTCGCCGACGCGGGCGCGCAGCACATCATCTTCAGCGTGCCCGAAGTGCACGACCCCGCGCGGATCGCCGATCTGGCCGGAGTGCTACCGACGCTGAAGGCCCTGTAGCGAGGCCGGGGCAGGCCTCCAGCCATACTCTAGGGGGGTATAGGAAGGTGATACGATATCGGCCATGAAGGAGAACGAACCGTTCGGCGGTCTGGCCATCGATTTCGGCGGTGATTCCGGCGGCGCGCAGTCGACCGCGACGCCGATCGCCATCGCGCCGGATGCCCCATCGACCGCGACCGGTGGCCCGGCGACGATCACCAGCGGTGCGGACCGGGTCGATACGAAGCTCCTCATCATCGGGTCCGGCCCGGCCGGGCTCACCGCCGCGATCTATGCCGCTCGCGCGGCCCTCGAACCTGTCGTCCTGGCCGGCTCCGCACCCGGCGGCCAGTTGATGCTGACCAGCGACGTCGAGAACTATCCGGGCTTTCCCGATGGTATCCAGGGTCCGGACCTCATGGCCGCGATGCGCGCCCAGGCGGAGCGCTTCGGCTCGCGCATGGTCGATGTCGATATCGACAAGGTGGACCTTTCCGAGCGTCCGTTCCGGATCTGGGCGCGTGGCACGGAGTACCGGGCGCAGTCCGTGATCGTCGCCACCGGCGCGTCGGCCCTGTGGCTCGGGCTCGAGAGCGAGACTCGGCTGCGCGGGCGCGGCGTCTCCGCGTGCGCGACGTGCGACGGCTTCTTCTTCCGCGACCGCGAGATCGCGGTCGTCGGCGGCGGGGACACCGCCTTCGAGGAAGCGACGTACCTGACCCGGTTCGCCACGAAGGTCCACCTGCTCCACCGGCGCGACACCTTCCGCGCGAGCAAGATCATGATCGACCGTGCCTACGACCATCCCAAGATCGAGATCCACCCCAACACCGCGGTCGAGGAGGTCCTCGGGGACGCGAAGGTCGAGGGCCTCAAGATCCGCGACACGTCCACGGGCGAGACGAAGGAGATGCCGGTCGACGGCGTGTTCATCGCCATCGGCTACGTCCCCAACACGGCGCCGTTCCGCGAGTGGCTGGAGGTCGATCCGAAGGGCTACCTCGTCGTCCGCGACGAGACCGGTTCGAACATCGAAGGCGTGTTCATCGCAGGCGACGTCCACGATCACCGCTATCGCCAGGCCGTTACCGCGGCCGGCGATGGCTGCAAGGCGGCCATCGACGCCGAACGCTGGCTCGAGGCCCAGGGGATCACCGAAGCCGCGACCGCGACCGCCTGGTAATGGGGTTCCCGCGCGGTGGGACCCGGGCCGTGACCGGCGGCGTCGGGCGTGGCGGCCGGGGCAGTGGCGGTGGCGGTCATGGCGGCCCGTTCGGAATGCCGAGCGCGGACTTCGAGCCGGTCCCGAAGGAACGACGCGGCCGGACGATCCGGCGCATCCTGGCCTTCTTCCAGCCCTACCGCCCGCAGATCGCGGTCGTCCTCGTCGCCATCCTTGCCACGAGCCTCATCGGGCTCGCGAATCCGTATCTCCTGAAACTCCTCATCGACGAGGCCATCCCTGAGCGGGACTTCGTCAAGCTCAACCTGTTCGTCGGGCTGATGATCGTGCTGCCGATCGTGACCGGGCTCATCGGCGTCGGCCAGGCCTACCTCAACAACGTGATCGGCCAGAACGTCATGCAGGACCTGCGTGGCGCCCTGTACGCCCACCTCCAGCGGATGCCGCTGCGGTTCTTCACCGAGACGCGGACCGGCGAGATCCAGAGCCGGATGGCCAACGACGTCGGCGGTGTGCAGTCGGTCGTGACGGACACCGCCAGCAGTGTCACGAGCAATCTTGCCGTCGCGCTCAGCACGATCGTGGCGATGTGGCTCATCGACTGGCGGCTGACGCTGCTGTCGCTCGGCCTGCTTCCGTTCTTCATGTACCTCACGTTCCGGGTCGGCAAGGTCCGGCGCGATGTGTCTACGGAGACACAGAAGTCACTGGCCGAGATGAGCGCCCTGACCGAGGAGACGCTCAGCGTCAGCGGGATCCTGCTCTCAAAGACGTTCGGACAGCAGGAGGCATCGAAACGACGCTTCCGTGGCCTGAACGCGCAGCTCGCGGCGCTCCAGATCCGCCAGGCGATGGTGGGCCGCTGGTTCTTCATGATCATCGGCACGATCTTCAGCATCACGCCGGCCTTCGTGTACTGGCTGGCCGGTTACCTGACGATCCAGAACGACCCGACGGCCCCGACGATCGGCGACATCGTCGCGTTCACGACGCTGCAGAGCCGGCTGTTCTTCCCGCTCGGGCAGCTGCTCAACGTGCAGGTCGAGATCCAGGGCGCGCTCGCGCTGTTCGACCGGATCTTCGAGTACCTCGAGATGGACCCCGAGATCGTCGACGCGCCGGACGCGGTGGCGCTCGATCCGGCTGCGGTTCGCGGCGCGGTCCGGCTCCACGACGTGTCCTTCCGCTATCCGACAGAGGCGGTGCCCTCGGCGCGGGCCATGGAAGCCGTCGCGCGCGGACACGATCACGACGAGGACGAGGGCGTCGAGCCCGCGCTCGCCGCGGCGCCGGTCGATGCCCCGGCGTTGCAGGCCGTGGTTGACGCGATGGACGGCGACGGGAATGGGCACCAGCCGTTGCCGATACCGGCCATCGACATCCTCCCGCAGTTCGCACTGGAGGACGTCGATTTCGAGGCCGCGCCGGGTGAGCTCGTGGCGCTCGTCGGCCCATCCGGGTCCGGGAAGACCACCACGACCTACCTGATCCCGCGGCTGTACGACGTCGATTCTGGTGCGGTCGAGATCGACGGCATCGACGTTCGGCGGATCAAGCTCGAGTCGCTCGGGGCGCTCGTCGGCGTCGTGACCCAGGAGACCTACCTGTTCCACAACACGGTGCGCGAGAACCTGATGTACGCCCGCCCCGAGGCGACCCTGGAGGAGCTCGAGACGGCGGCCCGAGCAGCCGCGATCCATGACCGGATCATGGAGCTCCCCAAGGGCTACGACACGGTCGTCGGCGAGCGCGGCTACAAGCTGTCGGGCGGCGAGAAGCAGCGCATCGCGATCGCGCGGGTGCTGCTGAAGGACCCGCGCATCCTGATCCTCGACGAGGCGACGTCGGCGCTCGACACCGTGTCCGAGCGACTCATCCAGGCCGCCTTCGAGCGGTTGATGGAGGGCCGTACGACGATCGCCATCGCGCATCGGCTGTCCACGATCCTGCGCGCCGACCGGATCCTGGTGTACGACCGGGGACGGATCGTCGAGCGCGGGACGCACGCCGAGCTGCTGGCCCAGGGCGGGCTCTACGCGCGGCTGTATCGCGAGCAGTTCCTGTCCGATCGCCCGTCCGACGCGGAGGCCGTGGCGCCGTCGGGGGCCGACTGAGCGAGATGCCCACCCGCAAGTCGATCCACCTCGGGCACCGGGGCGGGATGTTGTTCGCGGCAGAGCCGAGCTCGGGGCACCCGCTCGCGTTCGACGAGCGCAAGTCGAACCAGGGCGGGAGCCCGGTCGAGACGGTCCTCGCGGCGCTGGCGGCATGCACCGCGATGGACGTCATCTCGATCGCGAGCAAGAAGCGCCAGGCCCTCACCGGGTACGAGATCGAGGCGAGTGGCAGTCAGCGTGACGAGTACCCGCAGGTCTACACTGAGATCGACATCGTCCACGTCTTTCGCGGGAACGACCTGTCGGAGGCGGCACTACGCCGCTCCATCGAGCTCTCCGCGACGAAGTACTGCCCGGTCAGCGCGATGATCTCTGCGGGCGCGACCGTGATCCACCACCGGTATCGCATCGCGTCGGACGGCGAGCGGCCGTTCGAGGCGACCGGGCTGGTGATCTCGACCGGTCCGTACCAACGTCCCGAGATCATCGCCTAGGGCTGGGCGGGGCGAGGCCCAGCTCAGGGACCGGGTGGGCGCGGCGGACTCAGCTCAGGGACTTAGCGGCCGCACACGGCCGCTGGCGGAGCGGCGCCTCAGCCGTAGCGGATCGAGTCCACTTCGAAGGTCAACCTTCGGACGCCGCCGCGGGTCCACAGGCGGGTCACGAGGTCGGGTACCAACCAGCGCAGGAAGTACAGCCGGCAGCCGAGGCAGTAGCCGGTCACGGCCAGCAGGGTCTGCAACGCGGCGACCGCGAGGGCGAACACCCAGCCGATGGTCGTCGCCCCGACCGCGAACGCCACGAGGGCGAGCGTCAAGGCGATGCTCCCGAGCACCTGCGCGAACCGCGGCGGGTACTCGTGCTCCGGCTCGACCTTGCCGAGGCCTGCGGTCCGGACGATCCACCGCCACGTAACACCGTAGATCGAGTACCGGAGCCCGAAGGCCGCGCTCAAGCCGATCGAGAGCAAGGCGATCGCGACGAGCCAGGGCATCCCCGCCACGACCGCCGTGATCAGGACGATCGCCGAGACACCGGCGCCGAAGCGGTGACCACGCGGGTCGATCATGCGCGCCGGTGGCAGGTACGCGACGGCTGCGGTGGGGATGGCACTGGGCATCGGGAAGTCTCCGTGGGGGCGGGGAGCGCACGATAACATAGAAGTACTACTAAGTTACTTGGTTATGGCGCGCGGACTGATGATGATTCCATGCGTTTGCATCTTTATGCAGGTGTGCTGTATCGTCATACGCCCATGACGACGGTCCATCCGATCTCGGCGAGCCACCCCAGCCAGTCTCCCGCGAGAGACCTCACGCGCCCGTGAGCGCAGGGCTCGGGTCACCCGCAGCGATCGCGACGGACCGGCCGTCGGGGATCCTGCCCCGCTCCGCCCGTGGAGAGCCGGCCGATGGCGGACCCCGGCGGATCCGCGTCGGGATCATCGGCGCGACCGGCTACGCCGGCGGCGAGCTGGTCCGCCTCCTGAGCCGCCATCCGAACGTGCGCATCGTCGGTCTTGCCGGCCGGGACCGCCAGGACGAGCCCGTCGGCGACCACCACGCCCACCTCGCAGGGACCGAGCTGACCGTTGGGACCGAGCTCCCCGATGTGGACGCCGCCTTTCTGGCCCTCCCCCATGGAGCGGCAGCCAAGCTCGTGCCGGACCTGCTGACCGCCGGCACCGCGGTCATCGACCTCGGGCCGGACTTCCGCCTCCGCGACGCCACCGATTACCCTCGCTGGTACGGCTTCGAGCATCCGGCACCCGAACTCCTCGACGTGGCCGTGTACGGCCTCCCAGAGCTGCATCGCGCCGAGCTCGCGGCCCTCGTCGACGCGCCGATCGCGCTCGTGGGCGCACCGGGCTGCTACCCGACCGCGACCCTCCTCGCGCTTGCTCCCCTGGCCCGCGCCGGACTGATCGGCGATCTCGTCGTCGACGCGAAGAGCGGCGTATCGGGTGCCGGCCGCGATGCGAAGGCAGACATGTTGTTCGGCGAGGTCAACGAGAACGTGCGGGTCTACGGCCTTGGCGGCCATCGCCATGTCGCCGAGATCGAGCAGGAGCTCGCCGCCGCAGCCGCACGCGAAGGCCTGGACCCGGGGGCGAATCCGGGCGCCATCACCGTGGATTTCGTGCCGCACCTCGTCCCGATGACCCGCGGCATCCATTCGACGAGCCACGTCCGCCCGACCCGACCCATCACCCAGGCCGAGCTCGACGAGCTGTACGCGGCCGCGTACACGGGCGAGCCGTTCGTCCGGGTCGTGGCCGCGCCGCCGTCCACCAAGCACACCACC
>CAZFXH010000150.1:0-7252 GCA_964522905.1 uncultured Anaerolineaceae bacterium | reverse complement strand
CGAGGCGCCGTCGATGGAGACGGCCGATCTCGTGGTCATCAACACCTGCGCGATCCGGGAGGGTGCCGAGCAGAAGGTGATCGGCCGGCAGGGGCACCTCGCGCGGTTGAAGGCCGCGAACCCGGGCCTGCGTGTCGTGCTGACCGGATGTTCCGTGCGGGAACCGGACCGTGGTGGGCTGCGCCGTCGCTACCCGGCGGTCGACCTGTTCCTTCGACCGGACGAGGAGCCCGAGCTCGTGGATCGGCTTGGGCTGGCCTCGGCGCAGGGTGCGATCGCGTCGACCGGGTCGGTCGGTGCCACGACGACGGTGGGGCGGTCGGTGGTCGGCGTCGCCGACGGCCTGTCGGCGACCCGTGCCCGCGCCATCGGGGAGGGGACCGTCGCGCGCGGGTCGGCGATCAGCGCCTGGCTGCCGATCATCTACGGCTGCGACAAGGCGTGTACGTACTGCATCGTGCCGTTCAGCCGCGGGCCGGAGCGCAGCCGCCCGTTCGACGAGATCGTCGACGAGGCGCGCGCCCTGGCCGCCGCGGGGTATCGCGAGGTCACCCTGCTCGGTCAGAACGTCAACTCGTACGGGCACGATCTGCAGCCCGAGGCGCGGTTCGCGCATATCGATTCCGAGCGCTGGGCGGGCCGCCGCCTGGACCTCCACGGTCGGCCGGACCTCGCCGAGCTCATCCACGCGATCGATGGGCTGCGCACCTCAGACGGCCTGGCGGCCATCCCACGGTTGCGATTCGTCACCTCGCATCCGTGGGACCTGTCCGACCGCCTCATCGCGGCCCTGGCGGACTGCCCGAGCGTCTGCGAGCACCTCCATCTGCCGGTCCAGTCCGGCGACGACGAGGTCCTCCGGCGGATGGGCCGCCAGTACACGATCGATCACTACGGGGAGCGGCTGGCCCGGATCCGCGAGGCGGTGCCCGGCATCACCATCTCGACCGACGTCATCGTCGGCTTCTGCGGCGAGACCGAGGAGCAGTTCGGGCGGACGCTCGAGCTGCTCGAGACCGTGCGCTACGACCAGGTCTTCGCCGCGGCCTACTCGTCGCGACCGGGCACGCCCGCGACGCGACTCGCCGACGACGTCCTGCCCGACGTGAAGCGCCGCCGACTCAACGAGCTGCTCGCGGTGCAGGAGCGCATCGGCCTGGAGCGGAACGAGGCGTGGCTTGGGCGCACGGTGGCGGTCCTGGTCGACACGGTCACGCCGCCACGGGCCCACGCTCACCCCGACGTTGACGACGAACCCGCCCGCGACGGCCCGACGCAAGCTGTCCCGAGGCTCTCCGGCCGGACCCGCGGCAACAAGCTCGTCCACCTCGCCGGGAGCCCGGACCTGGTCGGCCGCGAGGTGACCGTGCGCATCGATCACGCCGGGCCCTACGCCCTGCGGGGCGAGCCCGTGCCGGCCCACGATGCGGATATGCGTTGACAGCCGGAAGAGGGCACCATTACCGTGAGCCGACTCCGGTGGCGTCACAGCGCTGACGGGAGGCCCGGAGCGAGGGGTTGAAGCGAACGGCGACTGATCAGTCGCATGGTCGAGGAGGAATGAGCACCATGGACTTCACCCGCCTGGATCGGGTCCGCCGATCAGCCACTCCGCTCGAGCTCGACGTGGTCGAGGCCTACGCGAACGGCCGGATCACGCGGCGCCAGTTCATCCAGCGGGCGACGGTCATCGGCCTGTCGCTCCCTGCCATCAGCGCCGTGATCGCCGCGTGCGGTCCGAGCACGGCGAGCGTCGCGCCGCCGGCGACCGGCTCTGCCGGACCCGGCACGAGCGCGCCGCCCAGCGCGCCGGCCAGCGCCGCGGTCGGCGGCACCATCCGCTGCGCCATCCAGCGCCCCGTCTCGGTCGACCCGGTCGCGATGCAGGACCTCGGTGGCTACGGGATCGTCGCCCAGTCGATGGAATTCCTGTGCACGCAGAACACGAGCGGCGACCCGGGTGGGCTTTCGCCCGGCCTCGCCACCGAGTGGACGGCCAACGACGACGGCACGGTCTGGACGTTCAAGCTCCGCCCGGACGTCAAGTGGCACGATGGCGCCGCCTTCACGTCGGCCGACGTCGTCGCCTCGATGGAGCGCCTGGTCGCTGCTGGCAACTCCGGCCTCAAAGGCGTGCTCGACCCGGGCGGCGCAGTCGCGACCGATGACCTCACGGTCACCTTCACGCTTGTCGGCGCCAACGGCAACTTCCCGTATCTCGTATCGATCTACAACGCGCAGACCGTCATCACCCCGGCCGACTACGTGGCGGGCACGACGCTCGACCAGCGGCCGACCGGGACGGGTGCCTGGAAGCTGGTCAACTACAACCAGCAGACGGGCGCCACGTTCGAGCGTAACCCCGATTGGTGGGGCGGCACGACGCCGCTCGACGGCACGGAGTTCCTGTTCTTTGACACGACCGGTCCGATGATCACCGCCTACCAGGGCGACCAGGTTGACGCCATCGTCCAGTTCGACGTCAATTCGGGCGCGGCACTGTTCCAGGACCCGAACTTCAGCCTCATCGCGACGCCGGCCGCCCTCCATCGCCAGATCTGGATGCGCACGGATACCGGTGCGTTCACCGACAAGCGTGTTCGCCAGGCGCTGGCGCTCACGTGGGACCGCCAACAGCTCATCGACCAGCTGTTCCAGGGTCGGGCCGAGCTCGGCAACGACCACGTCATCTGGCCGGGTTACCCGTACTACGATCCATCCGTGGCACAGCGGACCCAGAACATCGAACAGGCCAGGCAGCTCCTCAGTGACGCTGGTGCAGCGGACCTCACGGCCATCCTCCATGCCGGCCAGCTGCAGGAGATCCCGGATCTCGCCACGCTCCTCAAGAGCCAGGCCGAGCAGGCCGGCATCACCCTGAACGTGGAAGTCGAGAGTCTCGACACGTTCTATGGGGCGCAGTGGTGCCCGGCCGAGCCGGCGAACCCGCCGTGCTCGGGCGCCGCGGAGCTCGGCATCGTGGACTACGGCCATCGCGCGACGCCGGACGTCTACCTCAACGCCGCGCTCAAGACCAACGGCATCTGGAACTCGTCGCAGTACTCGTCCGACCCGTTCGACGCGGCGTTCACCGAGTTCCAGGCGGCCGTCACCGTCGACGCCCAGAAGGCGGCCTGCACCAAGCTCGAGACGATCATGAACGAGGACGTCCCGATCGGACTGCCGTACTTCTACAACTACCTCGCCGGCAATTCGAACAAGTTCACCGGGGTGTTCTCGAGCGCTCTCGGGCAGATGTCGTTCTCGTCCACCCAGCAGGTCGGCTGAACGTCGGCTGACTCGTATCGCATGAGGGCGATGGCTACGGCCGTCGCCCTCGTTCATCCACCGCTGTGAGGGGATGGCGCGCGACCACGCGATGGCACGCTTCATCGGGCGCAGGCTGCTCCTTTCGTTGCTCACGCTGTGGCTGCTCGCCACGATCGTGTTCATCATCGCGAACGTCCTCCCGAACGACGTCGGGCGGACGATCCTGGGGCCGTTCGCGCCGCAGGAGACCGTCGACGCGCTCAATGAGCGGCTCGGCACGAACCGCCCGATCCTGACGCGCTATGTCGAGTCGATCGCGGGCGTCTTCACGCTCGATTTCGGCGAGTCGTTCGTCACCAACCGGCCCGTACTCCCGACGCTCATCGACGCGATCGGACGGTCCGCCAAACTGGCCGGCCTGGCGCTGCTCATCACGATCCCGCTCGCGATCCTGGCCGGCCTGTTCGCGGCACGACGCCGGGATCGGCCCGCCGATCGCGCGATCGTGCTGCTCGGGGTGACGTCGGCGTCCATCCCCGAGTTCGTGACGGCGACGATCCTGGTCGTGGTGGTGGGGGTGCAGCTCAAGCTCCTGCCCGTGCTCGCGACGCCGCCGCGCGACGCCGACGTCCTGACCCAGATCCGCTACCTGCTGATGCCGGCCCTGTCAATGGCGATCGTCTACTTCGGGTACATCGCGCGCATGACCAGAGCCGGTACCATCGAGGTCCTCCAGTCGGATTACACGCGGACGGCCACGATGAAGGGCTTGACCACGTCCCAGACGATGCGTCGCCACGTCCTGCGCAATGCGCTCATCCCGACCGTCGCGGTCATCGCGGTGCAGGTCGGCTACCTGTTCGGCGGGATCATCGCGGTCGAGCGCATTTTCGCCTACCCGGGCATGGGCCAGACCATGCTCTTCGCCGCACAGCGCAAGGACATCCCGACACTCACGGCCGGCGTCATCATCATCGGCGTGGTGTACATGCTCGCGACCCTCATCGCCGACCTGACGATCGCGTGGATGAACCCCCGGATCCGCCTGGACGCGGAACGCTGATGGACGCTCCCGTCATCAGCCCCTCTTCGGTCGCGCCGACCGCGGCGACGCCCGTCTCCGAGCGGTCGCAGGCACGCCGGGAGACCTTCAAGGTCCTGGTCAAGCGCCCGGCGTTCATCATCGGTTGCGTGGTCATGTTCGGGTGGATCGTCACCGCCATCCTCGGCGAACGCATCACGCCATACGACCCGTTCAACGACTTCCTGGACAACCATCAGCCTCCCGGATCGGCGCACCTGTTCGGTACGGACCGCCTGGGCCGCGACGTCCTGTCACGGGTGATGGTCGGTTCGCGCGACGTCCTGATCGTGGCGCCCCTGGCGGCCATCGTCGGCGTCCTCGCCGGCACGCTGCTCGGCTTGATCATGGGCTTCTACCGCGGCGTCGTCGACGACGTGTTGAGCCGGTTGGTCGAGGCGTTCCTCGCCCTGCCGGTCATCCTCGTCGCGCTGCTGACCCTGGTGGTGCTCGGCTCGTCGCCGTTCGTCGTCGTGGCCGTCGTGGGGATCCTGTTCACGCCGATCGTGGCCCGGACCGTCAGATCGGCCGTGCTGTCCGAGCGGCAGCTGGACTACGTCACGGCGGCCAGGCTGCGTGGCGAGTCCGGCCTCTTTATCCTGTCGCGCGAGATCTTCCCGAATGTGCTCGGGCCCACGGTCGTGGAGCTGACGGTCCGCTTTGGCTACGCCATCTTCACGGTCGCGACGCTGTCGTTCCTCGGCGTCGGGATCCAGCCTCCCTCTCCGGATTGGGGCCTGTCGGTGAGCGAGGAATACACCAACATGATCTCGGGCGTGTGGTGGCCGACCCTGTTTCCGGCGCTGGCCATCGCGAGCACGGTCATCGCGGTGAACCTCATCGCGGATTCGCTCCAGTCGGTGCTGAACGAATGACCGTCGAGACCGCCGCCCCGCCTCCGCCCGCCCCCGCCCAGGCCGCCGCTCTGAAGGTCGAGGACCTGTCGCTGGCCTACGTCGTGCGCGGGATCCGGCGGCCCGTGCTGCGCAACGTTTCCTTCGAGGTTCGTCCCGGCGAGTCGTACGGCCTCGTGGGGGAGTCGGGCTGCGGCAAGTCCACCACGGCCTACGCTGCGGTGCGCTATCTGCCGCGCAACGCGGTGATCACCGGCGGCCGCATCCTCGTGGCCGGCGACGACGTGACGAAGATGAACGACGAGCAGCTGCGCCGGTTCCGGATGCACCACGTTTCGATGGTCTACCAGGACCCGGGCGCCGCGCTCAACCCGACGACCAAGGTCGGCCCGCAGGTCGTGGAGGCGTTCACGATCCTCGGTCAGAGCGCCGGGGAGGCACGCGAGAGCGCGCTCGCCTCGATGCGACGAGTCCAGATCGCCGATCCCGAGCGGGTCTTCCAGCGCTATCCCCACCAGCTCTCAGGCGGGATGCAGCAGCGCGTGGTCATCGCCATCGCCCTGGCCTCGGACCCCCAGCTGCTCGTGCTCGACGAGCCGACGACCGGGCTGGACGCGACGGTCGAGGCGAGCGTGCTCGACCTCGTGCGGACGCTCGTCGCCGATACCGACGCCGCGGTCCTCCTGATCGCCCACAATCTCGGCGTCATCCGGACCATGTGCGATCGGGTCGGCGTGATGTACGCCGGCAAGATCGTCGAAGAGGGCGACGCCGTCCAGGTCTTCGAGCGTCCGCAGCACCCGTACACGGTCGGGCTGCTCCAGTCGCTGCCCCGCCACGGGATCCGCAAGTCCGAGCGGCCCCTGACCACGATCCCGGGAACGCTGCCGCAGATCGGTACGCCGCTCCCGACCTGCGTGTATGTCGACCGCTGCCCGCTCGCCACGGACCTGTGCCGCGAGGTCGTGCCGCCGGTCGTCGAGCTCGCCAACGGCCAGTGGACGCGCTGCCACCACTGGGGGCGCATCGGTGAGCTCAAGCCGCCGCCGCCGGGCGTGGGCCAGGCCCTCGTTGCACAGGGCGACCTGACGCTCGACCTCACCAACGTCTCCAAGACGTTCCGATCGGCTGGGCACGACGTCCCGGCCCTCGTCGGGGTGAACCTGCAGCTGCACGACGGCGAGACGCTGGGCCTGGTCGGCGAGTCCGGCTCCGGCAAGACCACCCTCGCCAAGACGATCCTCGGCATCGAGAGCCCGGACCCGGGCAGCGGCCTGGAGCTCGACGATCATGCGCTGGCCGGCCATTCCGCCGACCGGCCGACCGCCGACAAACGCTCGATCCAGATGGTCTTCCAGAACCCCGATTCCGCGCTCAACCGCGGCTGGACCGCGCGGCACATCCTCGCGCGCTCGGTCGAAAAGCTGACCGGCCTCCGGGGCAAGGCCGTCACCGAGCGCGTCGACAAGCTCGCCGAGGGCCTGCGGCTCACCCAGCGGCACCTCGACCTCAAGCCGCGGCAGCTGTCGGGCGGGCTCAAGCAGCGCGTGGCGATCGCCCGGGCGTTCGCGGGCGACCCGCAGATCGTCGTCGCCGACGAGCCCACGAGCGCGCTCGACGTCTCGGTCCAGGCCGCGATCCTCAACGTGCTGTCCGAGCTGCAGGCCAAGAGCCGGACGAGCTACCTGCTCATCTCTCACGACCTCGGCGTGGTGCGCTACCTGGCCGACAGGATCGCGGTCATGTACCTCGGCAGGATCATGGAGGTCGGCGACTCCGAGTCCGTCTTCCGTGGCCCGAACCACCCGTACACGGAGGCGCTGCTGTCCGCGGTCCCGAGCATCGACGGCGAAGAGCGCGTCCGGATCCGGCTCGAGGGCGAGGTGCCGAGCCCGGCCAACCCACCGTCGGGCTGCGTGTTCCACACGCGCTGCCCGCGCGTGATCGCCGGCCTGTGCGAGGTGACCGTCCCGCCGCTGCTCGAGGTCGAGCCTGGGCACATGATGGCCTGTCACATCCCGCTCGAGGAGCTGCGCCGGTTGCAGCG
>CAZFXH010000149.1:0-3568 GCA_964522905.1 uncultured Anaerolineaceae bacterium | reverse complement strand
TTGGCCCCGCTGGTCATCCGCAAGCCCGGAGCCGCCCTGTTCTCCGAGATGGTCGCGGCCGGTGTCTCGGCGTTCCTCGGAAGCCTGTGGGGCGTGGACACGCTCCTTTCCGGCTTCGTGCAGGGCGCGGCGGCGGAACTGGTCTTCGCGTTCACGCTGTACCGGCTCTGGTCGTTCCCGGTCCTCGCCGTCGCGGCCGTCGCCAGCGCCGCCGCGGCCTGGATCCACGACTGGGTCCTCTACTACGCGGAGGTCGACCCGACCGTCCAGGTCGTGCGTGGCGTCTTCATGGCGATCTCGGCGGTCGTGATCGTGGCCGGAGGATCCGTGGGGCTCCATCGGTCGCTCAAGCGTGCCGGCGTGTTCGAAGGATTCCCCGACTGACGACACCCGACCGTCACCCCGGGGCGCTCGAGGCCCGCAACCTCTCGATCAGCCATCGGGGATCCGATCGGCTGGCCCTCGACGGCGTGTCCTTCGACCTGCCGGCGGGGGAGACCATGCTCGTCGTCGGGCCGTCCGGATCCGGCAAGAGCACGCTCGCGCTCGCCGTCGGGGGCCTGATCCCGCGTGACATCCCGGCGACGATGGACGGCCACCTCGCGCTCGACGACCGTGAGATCCGCAGCCTCGAGCCGACCGCGGTCGCGGCGCGGATCGGGATGGTATGGCAGGACCCCGATAGCCAGCTCGTGATGGAGCGGGTCGAGGACGACGTGGCCTTCGGGCTCGAGAACCGTGCCTGGCCGCCGCCGGCGATGCGTTCGCGAGTCCCGGAGGTCCTGGACGAATCGGGACTCCACGGCCTGGAGCGGGAGCGATCGCGGCGACTGTCCGGCGGTCAGCAGCAGCGTCTGGCCCTCGCCGGCGCACTCGCGCCGATGCCCGACGTCCTGGTGCTGGACGAACCGACCGCCAACCTCGATCCGGCTGGTGCGACGGCGTTCATGGCGCGTCTCGCCGGACTCCGCGCAGAGCGCTCGACGACGATCGTCCTGATCGAGCACCTCGTCGAGGCGTCCTGGCCCATGGCCGATCGCGTGCTGGCGCTCGACGGCGAGGGCCGGCGCATCGATTTCGGGACGCCGCGGGAGGTCGAGCGTCGCTCGGCGGCCCGGATGCGCGACGCCGGGATCTGGCTGCCGGCGGCCGTCGAAGGACGACTCCCCGGCGCCCACACGCGTGCGCCCCGGAGCGGGCGGATGACGCACCCGGTGGCCGACGGTTCGCCCGTCATCGCGGCGGCCGACCTCCGCTTCGGGTTCGATCGGCGCGAGCCGGTGATCCGTGACGTGCACGTGCACATCGAGGCAGGCGAGCGCGTGGCCCTGGTGGGCCGGAACGGGAGCGGGAAGTCCACGCTTGCCAAGCTTCTGGTGGGCCTCCTGCGGCCGGATATGGGCGCCGTTCGGCTCCTGGGCCGCGATCCGGCTCGCCTGCGACCGGCGGAACTGGCCAGGCGTGCCTCGTATGTGTTCCAGGATCCGGAACGCCAGTTCCTCGCCCAGACCGTCGAGGAGGAAGTCCTCCTGGGCCTTCGGTTCGTGGAGCGGTCCGCTGCTCGGGTCCTCATGGGCCGGCTCGGTCTCCCGCTCGAGCGGTTCGGCCGGCGCAGCCCGTACCGGCTCTCCGGCGGGGAGCAGCGACGGCTGTCGCTCGCCACGGCGCTCGTGCGGTCACCGGCCGTGCTCGTCCTCGACGAGCCGACGTTCGGGCAGGACCGATTCGGCTACGAGGGGCTGCTCGAGATCCTGGATGAGCGGCTGGCCGCCGGCGCGACGCTCATCGTCGCCACGCACGACCAGCGCTTCGTGGCGGACGCGACAAGCCGCTCGATCGAGCTCGATGGTGGCTGGATCGTGTCCGACGAGCGGGCGCCATGATCTCGGATCGACTCGACCTGGACGATCCGCGACTCGCGAGCCCGCTTGGACGGGTGAGCCCGGTCGTCAAGCTGGGCATCGCGCTCGTGTGGCTGGCCGGGTTGGCATCGACGGTCGGGATCGGCCCACCGGTCCTCCTCGCGATCGTGGCGGTGGCTGCGGGGCTGACCTTGGGTCGCATCCCGCCGCGGGTCTTGGCCCGAGCGCTCACGCCGCTCTGGCTGGCCGCGATCCTGATCGGCGTCTCGAATACGGTGTTCGCCGCCGCGAACGGCGACCCGTCGGCGGCGGAGCTCGTGCGGGTCGGCCCGGTGCGTATCGCCCTCGAGGCCGCGGCTGGCGGCGTGGCCCTGGCCTGTCGAGTGATCGCGATCGCGGCCGTCGGGGCGGTGTTCTCGTTGACGACGGACCCGACCCGGCTGGTGGATTCGCTCGTGCAGCAGGCCCGGGTCTCGCCGCGCTTCGCCTACGGAGCGCTGGCGGCCTACCAGGCGATCCCACGCTTCGGCGAGGACCTGGCGACGCTGCGGCAGGCACGCCGGGTGCGCGGTCTGCGCGGCGGATGGCATCCGGGGCTGCTGATCGGGGTGCTCGTCCTCGCGATCCGCCATGGCGACCGGATGGCACTGGCGATGGATGCGCGGGCCTTCGGGTCCGGCCCGCGGACCTTCTACCGGCCGATCCGGTGGAGTTGGCTCGACCTGGTCGTGGCATTCGGCGCCCTCGCAGTGCTTGTTCTGGCGCTCGCCGTTCCGGCCTAGACTCGGAGGCGTGACTTCCAAGCTGGCGCGTTTTCCGATCGGCGCGGCGCTCACGCTCGAGGAGCTCGACGCCGATCCCCACGCCGCCTTCGTCCTGCTCCGCGAACACGAGCCGGTCTCGTGGGTGCCCGTGCTCGACGGGTGGCTGGTGACCCGCCGCGACCTGTGCATCGAGATCATGCGCGACGCCGGGCGGTTCACCGTCGACGACCCGCG
This sequence comes from uncultured Anaerolineaceae bacterium, assembly GCA_964522905.1. GTDB lineage: Bacteria > Chloroflexota > Limnocylindria > Limnocylindrales > CSP1-4 > SPCO01. The sequence continues at coordinate 708 of CAZFXH010000149.1, read as the reverse complement.
CTTCTCGACGGCCCAGGTCGTCGGCCCGAGCATGCTTTCCCTGGACGGCGAGACGCACCGGCGTCACCGGGACCCGTTCGCGGAGGCCCTGCGCGGCACCGAGCTGCGAGAGCGCCTGGCCCGACGTGTGGCGGACGAGGCCCGCCGGCTCGTGGCCGGCCTCGCGCCGTCAGGTGCGGCCGAGATCCGGCGCGACCTCGCCGGTCCGCTGGCGGTGAACGTCGTGGCGGATGCCCTGGACCTTCTCGACGTGCCGCCCGCGACCGTCCTCGGCTGGTACGACGAGATCGTCGCCGCCGTCGACCGCGTGTCGGTGGGTGGCGAGATCGGGCCGGACGCGCGTGCCGCGGTGGAAGCGCTCGCGCGGCACGTCGCCGGGACCATCGAACAGGAGCGCGGTGTCCTCGCGGAGGCGTCCCGCACACTCACCGACCCTGAGGTGGTCTCGAACGCCGCGGTCATGATGTTCGGCGGGATCGAGACGAGCGAAGGGATGACCACGTCGGTCTTCTGGCACCTGCTGACGAACCCGGAGCAGATGGCTGCGGTGGGGGCGGATCGGGCGCTCGGCGCGAATGCGATCGAGGAATCGCTCCGGCTGGAGCCGGCGGCCGGGCGCGTCGATCGATACGCCACCGTCGACGTGGAGCTCGCTGGCGCCTCGATCCGGAAGGGGGATCTCGTCATCGTGTCGCTGACGGCGGCCAA
>CAZFXH010000148.1:0-16313 GCA_964522905.1 uncultured Anaerolineaceae bacterium | reverse complement strand
TCGACGCCCATCATCTCGGCGCGGATCATCCGGTTGACGGCATTGCTGCCGCCCCCGCCGACGCCGATGACGCGGATCAGCGCGAAGTTCTCGGAATCGGAACGCAGCGGCATCGAGCTTTCCTCCGGCGACCCTCGGGGTCATGGGCGACGACGGGTGGCGGTGCGTCGGGACCCGGCTGGAGCGGTCGTCCGGCCGGATCGGCTGGGGTTGGGCGGGAGTATAGCGCCGACCCGTGACCGGCGGAGATGAGAAATCTGCTCGTGTCCGCTCGGACGGTGCGTGCGGGCACCGTCGGTCTCCCGGTCGCTTACTGCGTCAGCCGGCGAGGAAGCTGAGCCGGACCGTCCGGCTCGCGTTGTCCGCGTTCGGGTCCACCAGGCAGATGGACTGCCACGTGCCCAGGGCCATGGCTCCGTCGATGACCGGCACGGTCAGGGTCGGCGGCGCCAGCAGCGGCAGGACGTGATCGGCGCCATGACCCGGCGAACCATGGCGGTGCCGGTACAGTCGGTCCTCGCGGGGTAGCAGCCGGTCCAGCGCGTCGAGCAGGTCGTCGTCCGAGCCCGCCCCGACCTCGACCACGACGATCCCGGCGGTCGCGTGCGGCACGAAGACCGAGAGCAGGCCGTCACCCGCGCCGATGTCGGCCAGGAACGCCGTACACGCCGCGGTCAGGTCGGCCAGGCCACGCGCCGAACCCGTCCGGACCGTGAGCTCCCGCGTGTTCACGCCGACCAGGTGCGAGCGGAGCGGTGATGCGTGACTAGACGCTCCGAGGTCCGAGGCGGAGCCCCGCGACGCCATCGGGCCGAGGATTCGACGCTCCTGCGAGCCATCCGCCTAAGGAAAGATGCTCCGCAGGGCGTCGCGGATCCTGCCCAGACCGCCCATCGCGGGCGCGGACTCGTAGCGCAGCGGCTCCCCGCCGGCGAGGGTCGTCGCGCCCCACTGGAGCAGCCCGACGCCGGTCGAGTACGCCGGCGTGAGGAGCGTGTCGACGAGACCACCGATGTTCGTGGGTGCAGCGACGCGCACCGGCATCTCGAGCACCTCGCGGCCCAGCTCGGCGATGCCCGCCAGCTGCGAGGCGCCGCCGGTCAGGATGATGCCGGCCGGCAGCTGCCGCACGCCGGCGGCGCGGATCTCGTTGCGGAGCAGCTCGAACGTCTCGCGCATGCGCGCCTCGATGATCTGGCACACCTCGAGCCGGCTGACGGTGCGCCCGGCCTCTTCCCCGAGCACGCTGACGTTGATCTCCTCGTCGTCACCGACGGCCCTGAGGTCCGCCGACCCGTGGCGGATCTTGAGCTCCTCTGCGACGGCGAGCGAGGTCTTGAGGCCGATCGCCACGTCGTTGGTCACGTTGTTGCCACCCACCGGCAGCACCCGCGTGTGGAATGGCGAGCCCTCCTGGAACAGCGCGAGGTCGATCGTGCCCGCGCCGATGTCGGCGACGGCCACCCCGAGCTCCTTCTCGGTCTCGTTGAGCACCGCGTCGGCGGATGCCAGCGAGTTGACCACGAGCTCGTCGATCTTCACGCCGGCCGCGGCGACGCACTTCGACAGGTTCTGGACCGCCGTCGCCGAGGCCGTGACGATGTGGGTCTCGACCTCGAGACGCAGCGCGCTCATGCCGAGCGGGTCCTTGACCCCTTCCTGACCGTCGACGCTGAACCCGCGCCGCTCCACATGGAGGACCTCGCGGTTCGAGGGGATGGGCACCGCCCGCGCGACCTCGATAGCGCGGTTGACGTCCTCGCGCGAGACCTCGCGGTGGTGGCCCGTGACCGCCACCTGGCCGGGCGAGTTCAGGCTCTCGACGTGCTGACCGCCGACGCCGACGAACGCGCGGTCGATCTTCCAGCCCGACAGGCGCTCGGCGCGCTCGACCGCATCCGCGATGGAGCGGACGGTCTGGTCGATGTTGATGACGACGCCCTTCTTGAGGCCGGACGCCGGGACGGTCCCGTGGCCCATGATCGTCAGGCGCCCATCGCGACTCACCTCGCCGATAAGCGCGCAGACCTTGCTGGTGCCGACGTCGATGCCGACGAGGACCGCTTCTCGTTCCACCGTTCTAGTTCGTCTCCATGTAGCCGCCCGTGAGCGGGCCTCTAGAGGAAATGGCGCCGGATGAGCGCCACGTTATCGAAGATGCGCAGGCCGAAGGTGATGAGGGCCACCAGGTACAGATCCAGCCCGAGCCGGTCGCCGATGAACGTCAACAGGACCGCGATGATCGCATTGACCAGGAACCCACTGATGAAGATGCGATTGTCGTAGACCCCATCGAGTTCCGCCCGAACGGCGCCAAGGACCGAATCGAGCGCGGCGAGGATCGCCACGGCCGAGTAGCGGCTGAGCTCGAAGCCGACGGTGATGTTGAGGACGAGCCCTGCCAGGACGCCCACGAGGAGCCCAAGCAGGGGTAACAGCACGTGGTCGACGCCTCGCTCTGCGTGGTTTCGGCAAGGCTATCACGGCGCCGGGGTCGCGCTCGGGCGAGGCGTCGGCCTCACGGTGTAGGTGCCGTCGGTTTCCGAGGCGAGGATCACCCGGTCAAGCTGCGGCTCGCGTCCGATGAGCAGGCTCCGCAGCAGGCGGACCTGCCCCGGGATCAGCTCGGGCGTACGCAGGCTGAGCGTGTAGAACCCGAAGACCGCCGACCAGCTGTCCGGCCGTGCGCGGATGACGAAGCCGTTCGCGTCACCGACGGCGACGGTGAGGCCAGTCGCCTCGCTCCCGACGTCAGCCGGCTTGAGCGAGGCGAGGCGCGTCGCGGCGTCGAGGTCCACGGCCTCGAGCTTGCCGCCGACCGAAAGGCCGGCCGAGGTCGCGCGGCGGTCCTCCACGACCGGCAAAGCCGCGGCTCCGGCGGGCTGGGAGTCCGGATCCTCGCCCGTCCGCGCGAAGAGGCGTCCCTCGCCGTCGACGAGGTAGCGCCGGGCGCCGACCCGCCAGACCAGGATCGGCGTGCGCTCCTCGACGCGAACCAGGAGGCCGTCGGGCAGCCGCACGCTGACGTCGACGCTCCGGATGGTGGGCAGGTCGTTGAGCCCGGCCTCGAGGGTGCCTGTCCGCAGCCCGAAGAGGTTCTGGCTGCGGACGTCCTCGAGCTCGTCCTCGATGGCCTCGATATCCGTGAACAGGGCGCCCTCGACCTGCAGGTCCTCGAAGACGAACGCCGACGAGTTCGCGACGCCGTAGATGGCGGCCGTGGCGACCAGCATCGCGAGGAGCGCGCCGGCCCGGATCGGCGACAGGCCGGCCGAGGCGCGGCGCACCGTCCGTGTCCGGCGGATGGGCGATTCGGTGTGCGGCTTGCGCGTCGTGGGTCGGGCCGGCGGAGCGCGGCGGACCGGCGAGCGCTGGGTCATCGAGGCAGGTCGCCGGGTTGCACGCGGCTCCCCGGTCGGGCCGCAAAGCGCTCCTGGGCGAGCTCGACGATCCGGATGCACACGTCGCCGAAGCCGTAGCCACCCTCGCTGGGCATCGTCGGGAACAGGCTGATGGGCGTGAAGCCTGGGATCGTGTTGATCTCCGACACGAGGATGCGGTCACCCGACACGAGGAAGTCGATCCGGGCGAAGCCTTCGGCGCCGATCGCTCGATAGACGTCGCGCGACAGCTTGTGGATGATCGCCCGCTGTCGATCGTCGACCTCGGCACGGGTCGAGGTCTCCGACAGGCCGGGCGTGTACTTGGCGGCGTAGTCATAGAACTCGCGGCCGCTGACGATCTCGCCCGGGCCGAAGATCTCAAGGTGGGCGTGGTCGTTGCCGATGACCGACACCTCGAGATCACGTGCCCCGGGAACATAGGTCTCGACGAGGGCGATCGTGTCGTAGCGCAGGGCGAGATCGATCGCGGCGGGCAACTCAGCCGGCTCGTGCACGAGGGTCATCCCCACCGAGCTGCCGAGTCCCGAGGGCTTGACCATCAGGCGCCGGTCGACGGCACCTGCGGCGAAGGCCGTCATCTCGCGTTCCACGCCGTCTCGATCGGCGGCCCATCGTCGCGCGTGAACCTCGCGCCAGTCGACGACCGGGAGGCCCAGGCCGCGGCACATCCGCTTGAACAGCGCCTTGTCCATCCCGAGCGCGGAAGCGGCGACGCCCGAGCCCGTATAGGCGAGACCGGCGGCATCGAGCAGCGCCTGGATGGTCCCGTCCTCGCCGAACGGGCCGTGCAGGCCGATCACGACGACCGGGGCCGGGTCCATGGCGGCGAGCCGGTCGAGCGCGGCGCCGACGGAGATCGGTCCGTCCGCCCCGAGCGCAGCGGGGTCGTCGTAGTCCGCGGCGGGTCGGTCGCCGCGGCGGTGGGCCTCCGGCAGCCACCACCACGCGCCGTCGAGGTCGATCAGGACCTGGCGGACACTAACATCGGCGTCGGCGAGCGCCGCCGCGATGGCGGTCCCGGAGACGATCGATACGTCGTGCTCCGCCGACGGGCCGCCGAGCAGGACGACGATCGGCGGGAGGGCCCGGGCCCGTTCCGGATCCGTCACGCCGGCCACGGCCAGCCCTCCCAGTCACCCAGGAACTCGATCTCGAAGGCGAGCTGGAGCCGATGCCGTTCCAGGATGACCGCCTGGACGTGTTCGGCCAGCCGGCGCACGTCCGCAGCCGTGCCCTTCTGGTCGTTGACGATGAAGTTGGCGTGCTTCTCGGAAACGACGGCACCGCCGACGCGGTGGCCCTTGAGGCCTGCCTCCTCGATGAGCCGGCCAGCCGAGTCCCCCTCCGGATTGCGGAAGACGCTGCCCGCCGACGGCAGCCCCAATGGCTGGTGGGTCTGGCGCCACCGGCGGATCTCGTCGAGGCGCCCCTTGATGACATCCGGCTCGGCCGGGCTCAGGGCGAACGTCGCCTCGAGCACGAGGTCGGCCGGCGGGCCGGGCGCCACGTGCTTGAACCGGCTGTCACGGTAGCTGAGGCCGAGGTCTTCGACCGGGATGATCGACTCCACGCCTGCCCCATCGAGGACCCGCGCGGAGACAAGGACGCCCGCCATGTTGGCGTCGTGCGCCCCGGCGTTGGCCCACACCGCTCCGCCGACGGAGCCCGGGATCGCCAGCCCGAACTCGAGCCCGGTGAGCCCCGCCTTCTGCGTCTCCGTGGCCGCGCGGGCCATCGGCGTGCCGGCCTCCGCGGTGTAGTGGTCGCCTTCGACCTTCGAGCCCTCCGCCCGGTCCTGGATCACGAGACCGCGGACGCCCCGATCGCTGATGACCACGTCGCTGCCGCGCCCGAGCACGAGGTGCGGGATCGCGCGCGCGCGCGCGAACCGGACCAGAGAGCGCAGCTCGAAGATGTTGTGGACGGTCGCGAACAGGTCGGCCGGGCCGCCGACCCGCATCGTCGTGAAGCGCGCCAGGGGTTCTTCGCGCGAGGTCTTGACCCCGATGCGGCGCTGGATGTCCGACCCGACCGCGATCGCGTCGAACGCCGCCGTCTCCGTCACGCGGCCGACCCGCGCGCCCGCTGTTCGATGACGGCGCGGTCCGGTAATGGCTCACGGGCCGCGACGGCGAGTACGAGGTCCGCGACCGCGTCCGCGGAACCGGGCCGTCCGAGCGCCCGAGCTGCCGCGGCCATCTCGAGGTGTGCGACCGGGTCGTCGAGTAGCGCGGCCGCGTCGAGTAGCGCGGCGGCGTCGAAGTCCTCGTCATCGACCAGGCGGGCCGCCCCGGCCTCCACGAGCACTCGCGCATTGGCCCGCTGGTGGCCGGCGGCATGGGGGTACGGGACGATGACGCTGGGCAGACCCAGGGCCGTCACCTCCGCGAGCGTCGAGGATCCGGCCCGCCCCACCACGAGATCCGCGGCAGCGAGTGCCGGGAGCATGTCGTCGCGCAGGAACGGGTGCGGTCGGTAGCGGTCGCGCCGGTCCTCGGGGAGCCCCTCACGGGCGGCCAGGGCGGCTGCGTACGCGTCCTCGCCCGTGACGTGGATGACCGCGACTCGTTCGACCAGGCGCGGCAATGCCGTTGCCACCGCGCCGTTGAACCGGCGGACGGCCTGCGACCCGCCGAAGATCAGCAGCACTCGCACTCCCGGTGGCACGCCGAGTCGGGCGCGAGCGGCCTCCCGATCGATATCACGGGTGTCGCGGATCGGGGTCCCGGTCACGTAGCACGGGCGCTTGGGAGCCGCTGCCCCGAGTGCCGCACAGGTCGCCTCGAACGAGACCGCCAGCACGTCTGCCAGTCGGGCGGTGGCCCGGACCGCGCGGCCGGGGATGACGTTACCCTCCCACAGCACGACCGGGATGCCGAGCGGGGCCGCGGCGAGGAGGACGGGGACGGCCACGTACCCGCCAGTGGTGAAGATGGCGTCGGGGCGGTCGCTGGCGAGGATCGCGGCGGCTTGCGGGACCGACGCGCCGAGCCGCAACGGGTCGAGCACCGCGTGCACGCCGAGATCCACGGTTCGCAGCGACCGGAGCGCGAGCCGGCGCAACGGGATGCCCGCCACCGGCACGAGGCTGGCCTCGAGTCCGCGGTGACCCCCGAGCCAGAGGAGCTCAGCGGCGTCCGGTCGAGCGTCCAGCGAGCGGGCGACGGCCAGCGCCGGGTAGATGTGCCCGCCCGTCCCGCCGCCGGCGATCAGCACTCGCATCGTCGTTCCAGGTGCCCCTTTCGATGGTTTCGCGCGAGATCGAGAGCAGGATCCCGACCGCCGCGAAGCTGATGATGAGGGATGAGCCACCGGCGCTGATGAACGGCAACGTGATGCCCGTGATCGGCACCAGTGTGACCACCACCGCGATGTTGATGAACGCCTGCAGGCAGAGCCAGGCCGTGATACCCGCCGCCAGCAGCGCACCGAACGTGTCCGGTGCGGCCAGCGCCACCCGGATCCCGCTGTAGGCCAGGAGCAGGAACAGGCCGATGACGACGACGGCACCCACCAACCCGAACTCCTGGCCGATCTCCGCGAAGATGAAGTCGTTGAAGGCGTTCGGGACCGCGATCATGCTCTGGCCGAGTCCGCGCCCGAGGACCCCACCGGCGCCCAGCGCGAGCAGTCCCTGGACCGTATGGAACCCGTCCCCGAGCGGATCGGACCAGGGATCGAGCCACGTCCGGATGCGATCCATCTGGTAGCCGCGCAGTCCGACCATGATCATCGCCACGAACGCCGCCGAGCCCATCGCCGCGAGATGGAACAGGTTTGCGCCGGCGATGAAGAACATCGTCAAACCGGTGAGGGCGATGACGGTCGTCGTGCCGAGGTCCGGTTCCTTGAACACGAGCGCGACGACGGGCGCGAGGACGATCAGGAACGGCACCGTCCCACCCCAGAAACCGCGCACCTTCGTGCCCCGCTTCGCGAACCAGTGTGCGAGGTAGATGACCAAGGCGAGCTTGGCGATCTCGGCTGGATGGATGGCCGGGAGCCCCGGCAGCCGAAGCCAGCGGGCCGATCCACCCACGACGATGTTGTAGTCGGGCACGAACACGAGGACGAGCAGGGCCAGCGACACGAGCAGGAACGGGATCGAGACGAGTCGCAGGTAGCGGTAGTCGATGCGCATCATCGCCGCCATCGCGATGAGCCCGAGCACGGCCCACTGGATCTGCGGCCCCACGGTCGCGAACGTGTCGGACTCGGCCGAGACGTAGCCGCGCATCGCCGACGACGAGTACACCATCAGGATGCCGACCGCGGCCAGTGCCACGACCAGCATGAGGATCAGGTAGTCGGGATCGTGGCGTTCGCGCTGGAGGACCTGCGTCGGGTTCTTCGCCGGGGTGCGGTTCGCGGACCGGCGAACGTCGCGCACACGCTCCCGCTCGGGCGTCGCTTCCGGATCGGCCGGGCCCCGACCGAAGCGCGGGATGGGCGGCGCGACGTTCATCGGTCCCTCCCGGATCGGGTCGCCCCGAGGGCGGCGACGGCACGCTTGAACGCCATCCCGCGTGCGGCGTAGTCGGGGAACATGTCGAAGCTGGCGGCGGCCGGGCTCAACAGGACGGTCGCCGTAGCCGTCGCAGGTTCGCCGTCCGGACGCTGGGCCGCCACCTCCCGCGCCAGGGCGTCCGCGCGCGCCACGGCGTCATCCAGCGTGCCGGCGCGCTCGACGCGCTCGAGACCGGCGGCCCGGAAGCGCCGCTCGAGATCGGGTCCGGTCTCACCGATGACGACCGCCGCCGCGGCCCGCTCGGCGACGACCGCGGCAAGCTCGTCGAGATCGACGCCCTTGTCGCGCCCGCCGGCGATGAGCACGACGGGTGCCTCGAACGCCCGCAGGGCGGCGATGACAGCGTCCGGCTGGGTGCCCTGCGAGTCATTCACGAACCGGACGCCATCGATGACCGCGACCAGTTCGAGCCGGTGCTCGACACCCTGGAACGCCGAGGCCGCGGCGCGGATCGAGTCCGGCGCCACGCCGAACAGGAGGCCGACGGCCACGGCCGCCAGCGCGTTCGAGACGTTGTGCGCACCGGGTACAGCCAGTTCCGCGAACGGCATGATTCGCCCATCGGGTCCGGTGGGCGCCATCCCGCCGCCGATCAGCGGAAGCCGCTCCACACCATCCGCCACGATCCAGCCGTCGAGAAGGCCGACGCCACCGGGGAGCGGGCGATCGCGGCGGTACATGACGACACCGGCCGTGCCCCGGGCGAGCCCGGCATAGTCCGCGACCACCGGATCCTCGGCGTTGAGCACGAGTGCACCATCGGGGGCCACGAGCTCGGCCAGTCGGCGCTTGACCGCCCGGTACGCCGCGAGCGACCCGTGACGGTCCAGGTGGTCGGAGGTGACGTTCGTGTAGACGGCCACGGTGGTTCCGCGGGACAGGGTCGGGAGCTGCAGCTCGGATAGCTCGTAGACGACACGATGATCGGGCGTGAGCTCGGGGAGTCGCTCGACGATCGGGACGCCGATGTTGCCGCCCAGGACCACCGGGTGGGCCGAGTCCGAGGCGAGGATCGCCGCGGTCAGCGAGGCGGTCGTGGTCTTGCCCTTCGTACCGGTCACGCCGATCGTCGGAGCGACGCAGAGGCGCAGGAAGAGATCCGGCTCGGACACGAGGGCGGGCGAACTCGCATCTCCGCCGGTGCGCGCCGCGACGAGGGCCACCAGGGCCGTGCGCAACCGCGGCTCGGTCGTGGGGTAGTCGGGATTGATCGAGGGCGAAGTCGTGACGAGGGCCGCGTCGGCCCAGGTGCTCGCAGGGTCCACCTCGGGCCCGAGCGCCAGGGACACGTCGCGGCTCTCGAGCGCCGCCACCGAGTCTGCCAGTTCCGAGCCCGGTCTCCCGTCGTAGATCGTCACCCGGGCGCCGGCGTCGGCCAGGAACCGAGCCAGCGCGACCCCGCTCCGTGCCAGGCCCAGCACGGTCACCGGCAGGCCGCGCAGCAGCCCGTCCCCGATGGCTGCCATCGTGAGGGCGTCCGGCTCGATCGTCCGGGGAGGCATCGTCACCCCGCCCGTCACGTGAGCCGGTCCGGCTGGAGCGTCGCCAGGAACAGCGTCACGCCCAGCAGGGCCGCCAGGATCCCGACGATCCAGAAGCGGATCGTGATCTTCTCCTCGTCCCAGCCACCGAGCTCGAAGTGGTGATGGATCGGGCTCATCCGGAAGAGGCGCTTCCCGCCGCTGATCCGGAAATAGGCGACCTGGAGCAGCACCGATGCCGTCTCGACGACGAAGATGATCCCGATGAGTGGCAGGACGAGGATCTGCCCGGTGATGAGCGCCGTCACCGCCAGCGTCGCCCCCAGCGACAACGCGCCGGAGTCGCCGATGAAGACCTGCGCCGGGTGGACGTTGAACCAGAGGAACCCGAGCAGCGCCCCGATGATCAGCGCGCACAGGAGCGCAAGGTCCGTCTGCGTCGGCTGGTTGAGCAGGGCGATGAGCATGTACGCGACGAATGCGATGGCCACGGTGCCGCCGGACAGGCCATCGAGCCCGTCGGTGAGGTTCACCCCGTTCGAGGCGGCGATGATCGCGAACGCCCCGAACAGGACGTACAGCCACGGCTCGATCGGGACGGCACCCACGAAGGGCACGGCGATCGCGGTGATGTCGTAGGTCTCGCGGATCTGCCACGCGGCGACAAAGGCCACGACCGTCAGCCAGATGAGCTTCTGGCGGGCACGGATCCCCTCCCCCGTCCGGGCGTTGAGGTAATCGTCGAAGGCGCCGAGCACACCGACCACGGCGAGCGCCGCCAGGGGCGCGAAGGTGTCCGGACCCGGCTCACGCAGGAACAGGAAGATGCCCAGGACCACGAGGACGATGAGCAGGCCGCCCATGGTCGGCGTGCCTTCCTTGACGTAGTGAGTCTCGGGGCCCTCCTGGCGGATCCGCTTGCCGAAGCCGAGGGCCTGCAGGAGCCGGATATACGGCGGCATGAGGATCACGATGAGCGCGAACGCCAGCAGCAGCCCCTGGATGAGCTCGACCTGGACGAGGTCGACGGTCATCGCGGCACCTCGCCGAGCTCGAGGCGGAGGGCGTCGACCACGCGGTCCAGCCCGATGCCGCGCGATGCCTTGACGAGCACTGCGTCGCCGTCGCGCAGGCGTGGTCGCAGGACGTCCAGGGCGGCCTCGTGATCTTCGACGTGGTGGATCCGAGTGGCGTCGAGACCGGCCTCTTTGGCCCCCTCGACGATGCCGTGCGCCTCCGGTCCGACGACCACGAGCAGCTCCACGGTGCGGCCCGCCGCCTCGCCAACAGCCACGTGGCCCGACTCGTGCCCATCGCCGAGCTCGAGCATCGTGCCGAGCACGGCGACCCGACGGCCGGGCAGGCCGGCGAGCAGCTCCAGGGCGGCCAGCACCGATCCCGGCGAGGCGTTGTAGCTGTCGTCCACGATCGTGGTGCCGCGCAGCCGCACGAGCTCGGCCCGATGTGGGGCGGCCCAGCCTGCCTCGAGGGCACTCCCGATGGTGTCCAGGTCGAGGCCGGCCGCGTGTCCGACGGCCGCGCCCGCCAACGCGTTGTGCACCGACAGGCGCCCGAGCACCGGGATGGCCACCGGGCGCTCTCCGGCCGGCGTTCGCAGCTGGAAGCGCATCCCCTCGACACCGGCGCTCGTCACCGATCCGGCGCGCACCTGGGCCGTTTCGGCGAATCCGTAGCGCAGCGCCCGCGCCACCGACCGGGCATCCATCCGGGCGACGATCGGATCGTCCTCGTTGAGGATCGCGGTGCCGTCGGCCGGGAGCGCCTCGAGCAATTCGCCCTTGGCCCGCTCCACGGCCGCCAGCGAGCCGATCCGGGAAAGGTGCACGGGCTGGACGGCCGTGACTACCCCGATCGACGGCTGCGCCATGGCGGCAAGATCGGCGATCTCACCGCCGACGTACATCCCCATCTCGAGGACGGCCGCCTGGTGCTCCGGACCGAGCCGCAGCAGCGTCAGCGGCAACCCGATCTCGTTGTTCATGTTGCCTTCGGTCCGGAGCGTCCGCCGTGCCGCTCCCAGGACAGCCGCCGCCGCCTCCTTCGTCGAGGTCTTGGCGATGCTGCCCGTGATCCCCACCACGAGCGGCGTGAACCGCCGCCGCCAGCCCGCGGCTACCGCCCCCAGGGCAGCCTGCCCATCGGCCACGCGTACGACCGTGACGTCCCCGAGCGCGACGGCATCGTCCACCGGACGCGTCACGAGGACCGCAGCGGCGCCCCGGGCGATAGCCTGCGGCAGGTGGTCGTGGCCATCGGTCCGCTCGCCGGGCAGCGCCACGAACAGGTTGCCCGGGGCGACCAGCCGTGAGTCGACGGCGGCACCGCGGATCGGCCGGGAGGAGCGGGCCAGGAGACGACCGCCCGTGTGGCGGAGGAGGTCGTCGGCCGTGAGGGCGGGCGCGGGCGCGTCGGGCGGCGCCGGGGTCGACGAGTCGACGTCGGTCACGCGCGGCAGTGTCGCATAGCCGCCCCTCACCGGTCGGCGGCGCTGGAGGTGATGGTCGACGGCCGATCCGTCAGGAGATCGGGCGTGGTGATCGCGTCGGTGGCGATGCGGCGGAACAGTTCGAATGACATGACGGGCATCTCCAGCCGGCCGACGCGGGCGACTGACGGGGTCCCCTCCTCGATCCGGACGGCGACTACGAGATCCGGCAACGTCGAACGGCGGCCGATGTATCCGACGAACGAGTAGTTGAAGAGGTTGTGCTTCCAGGCCCCCCGCCCCTTGTTGGCTTTGACGTCCCAGATCTGAGCGGTACCGGTCTTGCCCCCGACGTGGTAGCCGGGGACGATCGTTCGGTCCCGGTAGAACGGGACCTTCTTGACGACGTGGTCCATCATGCGCCGGACGTTCTTGGCGACGGCCGGATCGACGACCCGGGCGCCCGGCTTCGGCTGGACGTCGTGAGTGCCGACGCCCTGGACGACGTGCGGATGGACCATCGTCCCACCGTTCACGATCGTCGCGAAGGCCGTCGCGAGTTGGATCGGAGTCACCGCCACGCCCTGGCCGAACGCGGCGTTGGCAAGGTCGATCTCGCGCCAGGGCACGCCAGCCGGGTCGCGCACGAGTCCAGCGACCTCTCCGGCGACATCGATGCCGGTCAGACCGCCGTAGCCGAATCGTCGCCAGCTGTCGTAGAGCATCGCCGACGATTCATCGACCGAGTCACCCAGACCGAGCGCGACCTTGGCCGCGACGACGTTCCGGGAGTAGGCGATGCCGTCCTCGAACGTGATCATGCCCATGCCCTTGCGGTCAGCGTTGTCGATCTTGGTCCGGCCGCCGTCGAGCTTGAGCGTGCCCACGTCCTTGATCCGGGTCGTTCGCTTGACGGTGCCCGCCTCGAGGGCGGCCGTCGCGGTCATCATCTTGAACACGGAACCGGGCTCGTAGACGTTCGATACCACCGGGTCGATGAAGCGGTTGGGCTCCGTGGCCGCGATGGCTCGATAGTCGTTGGCGTCGTACGCCGGGTAGGTCGCCATCGCGTACACCTCGCCGGTGTACGGGTCGAGGACCACGGCCGAGGCGCTCTTGGCGTCGTCGGCGATCCACGCGGCGAGCAGCTCCTGCTCGAGGGCGAGCTGGAGGCCCGCGTCGATCGTGAGCCGCAGGTCCTCGCCGAGGACCCCGGGCGCCTGCACCACCGATGTCTCCGACATGGCACGACCGCTCGCGTCCCGCTGGGCCAGGAGCACGCGTGGCTCGCCCGCCAGGTCCTGCTGATAGAACTGCTCGACGCCGTACTGGCCCGCGTTCTCACGGTTCACGAACCCAAGGAGATGCGCGGCGAGGGTCGACCCGGGTCCGCCCCCTTCCTGTGGATACACCCGCTCGGGCTCGGGCTCGAGCGAGATGCCCATGACCTGCTTGGCGTGGCCCGCCTGCCGGACCCGTTCGGCCATCTCCGGAGTGATGCCGCGGGCCAGGATGATGTAGGGCTTGCCGCTCGCGAGCCTGGCTCGCAGGTTCGCCGCGCCCGCGTCATCGAGCTCCAGCAGGCGGATCAGGGTCGCGCCTGTGCGTTCCTGCTGGGCCGGCGTCAGCTGGTCGGCGGCGGCGATGAGTCGGTCCCGCGCGACCGAGGTGGCCAGCAGCACCGTGCCGGTACGGTCGTAGATGTCCCCGCGGCGGCCACCGATTTCGATCCGGACGGCGGTCTGCTCGGCTGCCATGGCGGTGAGTTCGTCCCCGCGCAGGACCTGCCAGTAGACGGTCCGGGTGACGAGCGCCATCGAGCTCACGCCGAACACGACCAGCAGGAACAGGAGTCGGCGGCGGGAATCGGTCCGGCCCAGCATGGTCTGCGATCTCTCGATCAGCGAGCCGGAAGGATGACGGGCTGGCCGAGCTGGCCGAGGCCTCCATCCAGGGCGAGCTTGCGGACGGCGGGCTCACGGCCGAGCCGGTTCAGGTCGGATGCGAGGCCCTGACGTCGGGCCTCCAGCCGCTCCTGGTCGACCTGCAGGCGCGCGATGTCGTAGCTCGTCGCCGACACGCGAACCTCCTGCGCCAGGGAGAAGAAGGCGAGCATGAACGCCACCGCGATACCGCCCAGGACGATGGCCGGACGGCTCGAGCCACGGTGCGCACGGACCGCGGTGCGCGTGCGTCGACGCGGCAACGCCGGAGCGTCGGCGACGGTCGGGCGGCGCGGCAGCGCGATCGTCCGTTGGCGAGCGCCCTCATAGACGGCCATCGTCAATCGCCCGGCGCGAAGCGGAAGCGCGGTGCGCGCGGGTCGAGGAAGGCGAGCGGATCCGACGGCGCGGCCGCGCCCCAGTCGTCGAGCTCGAACGAAGCGGCGTCGTGATGGGTGGGCTGCTCGTGCCGCTGGCGCACCTCGTGCTGACGGCGGCCGTAGGACTTGCGGCGGCTCGACTGGTGACGCTTGCTCATCGGGGGCTCCTCCGTCCTGCTCGTAGGTGGTGGTTCGCGCGGGTCTGGCTCATGGGGCTCATGCCGCGAGGCGTTCGGCTGCCCGCATGCGGGCGCTGCGGGCACGAGGATTGGCGGCGATCTCCTCGGCCGTCGGGGTCAGCGACGGGCGCGTCAGGAGTCGCAGTCGGGGGTTCCGGCCGCACACGCAGACCGGGATCTCGGGGGGACAGACGCAGCCGCGCCGCTCGGCGGCGAGGAAGCGCTTGACGATGCGGTCCTCCAGGGAGTGGTAGCTGAGGACGACGAGGCGTCCACCGGGTCGAAGCAGGTCGAGCGCGGCGGCGAGCCCGGCCTCGAGCGCGTCGAGCTCTTCATTGACCGCGATCCGGAGCGCCTGGAACACCCGCGTGGCCGGATGGGTCCGGCGGGGCTGGCGCGGGTTCGGCGGCAACACGCGCTCGACGAGCGCGGCCAGCTCTTCGGCCGTGGCGACCGGGGCGGTTCGGCGGGCGTCGACGATGGCCCGCGCGATGCGGCCCGCCTTGGGTTCCTCACCGTAGCGTCGGAAGAGCGCCGTCAGCTCGTTGACGTCGAGCGAGGCGAGCAGCTCGCTGGCGGGCACGCCGCGCTGCGTATCGAAGCGCATGTCGAGCGGGCCGCCTGCCCGGAAGCCGAACCCCCGATCTGTGTCGGCGAGCTGGTCGCTGGACAGGCCAAGGTCGAACAGGGCGCCATCGACGCGCTCGAAGCCCGCCTCGCGGGCGATCGTCGCGAGCTGGCGGAAGTTGGCCTGGCGCAGCACCAGGCGATCCCCGAATCGGGGGCGGAGGCGACCATCCACTTTGGCGATGGCCGCCCCATCGGCGTCGAGACCGAGGAGGCGGCCATCAGGGTCGGTCGCCTCCAGGATCCGCTCGGTGTGCCCACCGCCGCCGAGGGTGGCATCGATCTGGAGGCTTCCCGGGGCAGGCGCGAGCATCGACATGACCTCGTCTGCCAGCACCGGAGTGTGCATAGCCTCCATCTCTCCTCCACCTATCGACGTTCGGATCCCGAGCGGACCCTGGAAGCGCATGAATGCGAGCTAGATCCCAAGCCCTTCGAAGGCCTGTGCCAGCTCCTGCGGGTCGTCGAGCTGCCTGCCGTAGGTCTCCCACGTGGCCGGGGCCCAGATCTCCGCGTGATCGCGCGAGCCGACGACGACCGCCTCGTTGGCGAGATCGATCTGCTCGCGCAGGAATGCCGGCAGAAGGATCCGCCCCTGCCGATCGAGCTCGACTTCCGCCGCGCCCGCGAACACGAACCGCTGGAAGCGGCGCGAGTTCTCGTTGGTGATGGGCAGGGCCGCGACCTTCGCCGCGAGCTCGTCCCAGCCGGCCTGGGTGTGGATGGCCAGACACGCGTCAAGCCATCGCGAGACGACGGCTCCGGCGCCCAACTGGACGCGGAACTTCGCAGGGACGGCGATCCGTCCCTTGTCGTCCACCGTGTGCCGGTACTCGCCGGTGAACACCCGTACGGGCTCCTTGGAGTGGCGGGGCCTGGTCCCGGTGGGTGTGGGTCAGGGTCATTGTGTTCCCCACTTCCCACCACTTTGGACCACTTCCCTGCATAGTAGCCACAGAACGGCGCACGTCAATGCGCAAAAATCGCAACAAGGGGCCCCGTCACGATCCTGGTCCGTGTCAGGTCAGGCTCGGGAGCTCGATGAGGGCGCCGCCCGGGCAGCCCGAGCGGCACCGTCCGGGCAAGGACCGGCCTGCGATCACGAGGCGGCACGCATGGAGTGGCTGGGATCGGTGGAGTCGCGTGGGAGACGACGCCACGGGCCGAGCGGCACCGTTCGGGGCTCCTCCGGCGGTCGCTGTCGCGTGGGAGACGACGCCACGGGCCGAGCGGCACCGTTCGGGGCTCCTCCGGCCGGCGCTGTCGCGGGGGAGACGACGCCACGGGCCGAGCGGCACCGGGAGGGGCTCCTCCGACCGGCGATG
>CAZFXH010000147.1:0-1700 GCA_964522905.1 uncultured Anaerolineaceae bacterium | reverse complement strand
CGAGTCGCCCGTGTGGACGCCGAGGGGGTCGACGTTCTCCATCGAGCACACGGCGATGCACGTGTCGTCGGCGTCGCGCATGACCTCGTACTCGATCTCCTGCCAGCCGACCAGGCACTTTTCGACCATGACCTGGCCGATCGGGCTGGCTCGCAGGCCCGTCCGCACGATCTCGTGGTAAGCGGCCGCGTTCTCGACGATGCCGCCACCGGTGCCGCCCAGGGTGAAGGCCGGCCGCACGATAGCCGGCAGCCCAATGGTGTCGAGCGCCTCGCGGGTGGTGCGCTCGCGTTCTTCGGGCCTCGCGCCCTCGACGATGAAGCTCGGGGCGTACGGCTGGCCGATGCGATCGAGGAGGTCGCGGAACGCCTCGCGATCCTCGGCCATGTGGATCGCCTCGAGCGGTGTGCCGAGGAGGCGGATCGGGTGCCGCTCGAAGACACCCGCGCGGGCCATGGCCGTGACCAGGTTGAGCGCCGTCTGGCCGCCAAGGCCGGCGAGCAGGCCCTCGGGCTGCTCCTTGACGATCACCGCCTCGACGACCTCGACGGTGAGCGGCTCGAGGTAGATCGCATCGGCGACCGAGGGGTCGGTCATGATCGTGGCCGGGTTCGAGTTGATGAGGATCGTGCGGACACCCTCGGCGCGCAGCGCACGGCAGGCCTGCGTCCCGGCATAGTCGAACTCCGCTGCCTGCCCGATGACCACGGGCCCGCTGCCGAGGATCAGCACCGACGCGGGCTTGGGCCCGGGTGGGGTCACGCCCGCTCGCCTCGCGCGGCTGCCACGAATCGGTCGAACACCGCGAGCGCATCGAGCGGCCCCGGCGCGCCCTCGGGGTGGTACTGGACGGTCTCGATCGGGAGCTCGCGGTGGCGCAGGCCCTCGACGGAGCGGTCGTTGAGGTTGATCTGGCTCACGCGGAAGCCGGACGCCTCCCGGACGGAGTCGCCAACGACCTGGACCTCGTGGTTCTGGGCGGTGATCTGCACGAGTCCGAGCTCCAGGTCCTGGACAGGGTGGTTCGCGCCGTGGTGACCGAAGCGCAGCCGGCGGGTTTCGGCGCCGGCGGCCCGACCCACGATCTGGTGGCCGAGGCAGATCCCGAGGAGCGGCCGGCCGTCGTCGATGATCGCGCGGGCCAGGGCGACCTGGGTCTCGAGGCGGGCCGGATCGCCGGGCCCCGGGGAGAGCACGACCCCGTCGATGTCGGACGAGAGGACGTCGGACGCGCTCACGGTGTGCGGGAAGACGCGGACCCGGGTGCCGCGCCGGCGCATCGATCGCACGATGTTCGCCTTGAGCCCGAGATCGACGATGCCGACGAGCGGCCCGCCCTCGCTCGCGTCCCCGACATCGGTGACGGCCGCCGGCGACACGCGGCCGACGAAGTCCTGGTCCTCCCAGCGAGGGACTGCCCGGGCCGCCGCGCGGGCCGCGTCCCCGTCCACCTCGCCGGGCGCCGTCACGATGCCGCGAAGGCAGCCGTTCGCGCGCAGGTGCCGGGCCAGGGCGCGCGTGTCGACGCCGGCGATGGCCGGGATGCCGTCGTCGCGCAGGAGCGCTGCGAGCTGGCGGGCATCGTCGAGCACTGCCGCGGTCGCGTTGGCCACGACCAGGGCGCGCAACCACGGGTGGGCCGACTGGTCGTCGTCGACCAGGCGACCGTAGTTGCCGATCAGCGGATAGGTCATGACCAC
>CAZFXH010000146.1:0-3916 GCA_964522905.1 uncultured Anaerolineaceae bacterium | reverse complement strand
CTACGGCCACCACCCGACCGCCATCCGCGAGACGCTGGGGGCGATCCGCCAGCGCGAACCCGGACGACGTGTGTGGGCGGTCTACGAGCCTTTGACGTACCATCGGACGGCCGCGCTCTTGCCCGCATTCGCCGAGGCGCTCGCGACAGCGGACGCGGTGGTGGTCGCGGACATCTGGGCCGGTCGCGACCCGGACACCACGGTCGCCTCGGCCGCCGGGCTCGCGGAGGCCGTCGCTCGGGCACGGCCCGGGATCCAGGTCGAGGCGCCGGGCGATGTCGAGGCGAGCGCGGACTGGCTCGCGCACGAGGTGCGTGCCGGCGACGCCGTCCTCGTGATGGGCGGTGGACACAGCTATCGCATCGCCGAAGGACTGCTGCGACGACTTGGATCGGAGGACTGACCGTGGATCACGCTTCCGCAGGCGACCTCCTGGAGCGATACAGGCGCGCCTGGGAGACCTTCGATGGCGACGCATGGACCGACCTGTTCACCGAGGACGCCGAGTACCACGAGGATCCCTTCGAGCCGCCACTGGTCGGGTCGAACGCCCTGCGGTCATACTTGCTGGAGGCAGCCGAGCGCCAGGACCAGGTCGAGGTGACCGTGGAGCGGCACTGGGCGGTCGGAGACACGGCGATGGCCGCGTGGCACGCCAGCTTCGTGCGGGTGCCGGACCGCACTCGGGTCCGGCTCGCCGGTTTCATGACGCTCGACGTCGCGGGTGACGGCCGCGTCCGGCGCTTCCGTGAGTGGTGGCACCGGCGCGAGACACCGGCGACCGGATAGGGAAAAGGAGGACCATGGCAGGCGATGCCTCATTCGACGTCGTGAGCGACTTCGACGAACAGGAACTGCGCAACGCGCTCGATCAGGTCCGACGCGAGGTCGGCCAGCGCTTCGACTTCAAGGGGGTAACCGTCGACCTGGCGCAGGCCAAGGAAGAGATCGTCCTCGTCAGCGACGACGAGCACCGGGCGGCCGCGGTCAAGGACTTGATCGAATCGAAGGCGATCAAACGGAACCTGTCGCTGAAGATCTTTGACTGGGGCAAGGTCGAGCCGGCAGGCGGCAACAAGGTGCGCCAGGAGATCAAGCTGCGGCGCGGACTGCCGGAAGACCTCGCCAAGCGCATCACCAAGCTGATCCGGGACGAATTCCCCAAGGCCAAGTCGCAGATCCAGGGCGACGCGGTCCGCGTGACGAGCAAGAGCAAGGACGAGCTCCAGAAAGTGATCACGCGCCTGCGCGAGCTCGATGAGGCCGTCCCGCTGCAGTTCCAGAACTACCGCTGAGGTGATCGGTGTTGCCGGGAGCCCGTTTCGCTCGGATCGTCATGATCATCGTGGTCGTCCTCATCATCCTGGGCCTCATCGCCTCGGCCGTGGCGTATCCGGTCGCGGTCTGAACCGGATCGCAGCGTGGTGGGACGCACGATGACGGACCCCGTGACCGAAGCCGCCGGTGCCCCGACGGACGATCCGCGGCTGGAGGTGGGTGACGCGCTGCCGATGGAGGCGCCCGGGCAGCCGACCGGCGAGCCGGCGCCGCCGAGCGACCCGCAGGAGCCCCCCGCTGACCGGCCGCCCGTGCAGGAGCCGCCCACCGACTGGCCGCCGGCCGACCAGCCGGGTGAACCAGAGCCGCCTCGTGAGGAGCCACCTGAAGGCCCAAGGCAGCCGCCGGGCGACCCGGACCAGCCCGGCATGCCGTCCGAGGCTCCGATGGAGGCGCCGGGCGCGCCCGGTCAGCCGCCCGCGATCCAGGCCAGCGTGGCATTGGCCGACGAGATGCCGGTCGACGACAGGCCCCGCACGGTCGGGCGCCTCATCGCCGATGCCCTTCGCAGCGCGGGGGTCCGCTACGCGTTCACGGTGCCCGGCGAATCGTTCTTGGGCCTGCTCGACGCGTTCGGAGACGCCGGCATCCGGGTCGTCGGCACCCGCCACGAAGGCGGTGCTGCGTTCATGGCCGAGGCTCACGGTCAGCTCACGGGTCGACCGGCCGCCTGCCTCGGTACCCGAGGCGTCGGCGCCGCGAACCTCGCCATCGGCATCCACACCGCGCGCCAGGACTCGACCCCCATGTTCGCGCTTGTCGGCCAGGTCGATCGCGCGCACCGCGGGCACGAGGCGTTCCAGGAGATCGACCAGGTCGGGACGATCGGCGGCCTGGCGAAATGGGCGGCGGAACCCAGCGAGGCGACTGAGGTGGCCACCGTCATGTCCGAGGCCATCCGCCAGGCACTCGGTGGGCGCCCAGGACCAGTCCTCCTGTCCTTCGCGGAGGACCTGCTCGACCAGCCGGCACCGACGGACGAGCGGGTCGACGCCGGCCGGCCGGGTCCGGCACGGCCCGCCGACAGCGACTTGCGTGCCGTCATCGAGCTCCTTGCCTCGGCGCAGCGTCCCGTCATCCTCGCCGGCGGCGGGATCCTTCGCGGCCGTACCTCCACCGAGCTGCTGCGGTTCGCCGAGCTGCTCCAGGTCCCGGTCATCGCTGCGTGGCGGCGAGCCGACGTCATCTCGAACGAGCACCCGCTCTATCTCGGGATGGCCGGCTTCGGTGCGCCCCCGCCCGTGCGCGAGCGCCTGTCGACGGCCGACGCGATCCTCGTCATCGGCTGCCGCCTGAACGAGCCGACCTCGTACGACGACACGATCCCCGCGGAGTCGACCCGCTGGGCCCACGTCGACATCGAGCCTGCCCCGGCCCGCGGCCCGCGCCCAGCCGACGTGACCGTGGCGGCCGACGCGCGCGCCTTCCTGAAGGCGGCCAACGAGCGGTTGCTTGGCAAGGCCGTGCTCGATGCCGCGCTCGTCGCCCAGCGCCAGGCGAACAACGTCGCCGACCGGACCGCCTGGGAGGCCGCCACCATCGTCGACGCGGGTGCGGATGCCTGGACCGGCCCCGGCATCCACCCCGGGCGCGTCATCGCGACGCTGCGCCGCGTGCTGCCCGACGACTCCATCCTCACGACGGACGCCGGTAATTTCGCCGGGTGGGCCGGGCGGGGGTTCCGGTTCCGCAAGCCTGGCACGTTCCTCGGCCCGACCTCCGGGGCGATGGGTTACGGCATCCCGGCGGCGATCGCCGCATCGTTGGTCCATCGCGATCGGCCCGTCGTCGCCGTCGTCGGGGACGGTGGCATGGCGATGACGATGGCCGAGATCGAGACCGCGGTCCGCGAGCAGGCACGGATCATCGTGCTCGTCTTCGACAACGAGCGGTTCGGGACCATCCGCATGTGGCAGGACGCGCGCGGGACGGGCGAAGGCGTGGCCACGGAGCTCGGGCCGGTGGACTTCGCGGCCATCGGCCGCGCCCTCGGCGCTCGCGGGGTCCGCGTGGAGCGCGATGCCGACTTCGAGCCGGCGCTTCGCCAGGCACTCGTCGAGGAACGGACGACGGTCATCCAGCTGAGCCTGGATCGTGCCTGGGTGTCGGTGGACCAGCCGGCGAGCCCTACCGGCTAGCCATCGCGCCGGGCGAGCACCGAGAACGACAGGGGGATCCGGCCGCGCTCGTCCGCCCGAACGTCCGCGTGGCCGTTCCACCAATCGGTGGGATGCTCGGCGAGGCGCTCGACGGTGAGCCCCGACCCCAGGATCGCCGTGACGATCTCCCCGAGCGTCCAGGCGCGGGCGAACTTCCAGGCCTGATCGTCGTCCTCGACCGACAGCGTGTCGATGTACTCCGGCGCCCAGCCCTTCGAGGCCTCGGGCCCTGCGAAGTAGTCGTAGTCGGTCGCGACCCAGTCGCCGTTCGCGTCGGCGTCGAACAGCCACTCGATCGGATGGCCCTCGAACAGCACGAGCCGGCCGGCCGGCGCCAGCAGCCGATGGAGGACCGCCGCCCAGAGACCGAGGTCCTGGAGCCAGACGAGCGACCCGCGGCCCGTGTAGAGGAGGTCGGC
>CAZFXH010000145.1:0-5524 GCA_964522905.1 uncultured Anaerolineaceae bacterium | reverse complement strand
GAGCGACTACGCTCTCCTCGATGAGGACGCGCACGAGGGGAGCGGCACCGTGAATTGGCCGACCTACGAGACCGTCACCTTCGACCTGGCCGATCCAGATGTCGCCGCGCTCGCCGCGCGGTTTCCGTGCGTGAGCCAACTCGAGACGGAAGGAGTGCCACGATCGGTCATCGGGCAGAGTGAGGCGGACCCAGCGCTGACAGTCATCCCGACCCATCAACGGTATGTGTCTGGCTCGGGGCAGGACTCGCGCAACCGAAGTGGCGGACCGCTCATACGGTTCGCATCATCCGGCCACAACGTGGCTGTCGCACTCGACCCGGAATCGGGCGAGGTCGTGACCGTCCTTGACCTCGAAGGCGCACGTGGTGGTCCCTTCGCCCGACTGATGAACTCGTCGCTCGCCCATCTCCGTGCGACCGCAAGGGCTGTCGTTGCCCGCTTCCCGTTCTACGACGAGCCGCGGAGCGACGAAGGATACGAGGCGGTGCAGCGCGCCCAGAACGATCTCCTGCGCCTGATCAAGGAGGCCGATCCGCGCGCGTTCGACGAATCGGGTGGTTGGAGCGAGTTCCCCTGGGACGTGGGAATGGGCGACTTCGACACGGCCTCGATCGTCGGCGTGCGATAGGCGCGAGGCGGCTCACCGTGGCTCGGCGGAAGGGACTTACCAACCGGGCTTGGCGCACAATGGGGCCGGCTTGGCGTCTACAAGCTGACGAGCACGGCGAAGGACGAAGCGGCGATCGGCGTGGCGGACGAGCCGGCTATCTCGCCACGCGGTAGCGGAGGTAGACGACTCTCGAGCCGAAGGTGCGGGTCTCGACGAGTTCGAGATCCACTCGGCGCTCGCGCTGGGGAAAGAACGGAATGCCACCGCCCACCAGCACCGGGTAGACCATGACCCGGTACTCGTCGATGAGACCCAGCGCGGCCGCGTCGGCCGCGAGCGTCGCGCCGCCGATCGCGATCTCGCCCTCTCCCGGCTCGGCTCGTAACCGCTCGATCTCCTCCGCCAGGCCGCCGGAGACCAGGCGGGCGTTGCCCTGCACCGCCGACAGCGTGGTGGAGAACACCACCTTGGGGAGCGGCTTCCAGAGCGCGGCCCACTCGAGCTCTGCGTCGTCGAGCGATGGATCCTGGTCGGCGGTCTCCCAGTACAGCATCGTCTCGTACAGCCGCCGACCCAGCACGTGGACGCCGACCTCTCGGATCTCGTCGATCCAGAAGCGAAAGACCTCCGCGTCGAAGCCCGGCCAGTCGAAGCCGCCGTCCGGCCCGACGATGTAGCCGTCAAGCGAGGCGCTCATCGAATAGGTCACGCTGCGCATCAGAAGTCCTCCTCGGTTACGGGTTCGACAATACGACGCCGGAACGCCGCAGGACTCATCGCGGTTCGCCGGACTTCTGGGCTGCCACTCGCCGAGCAGCGTATCTGGTCGCCGCCTTCCTTCGGGCTCACCCCCAGCCTCGACTTACCAACCGTTCTTGACGCACAAGGGACCGCAAGTGGTGCCAGCTGACGGGCGGTACGCTTGGTAGGTGTCCGAGACCTCCTGGGGCGGATGGCGCGCGCCACGGGCCTGGTCCGTCCGTCGTGCCAGCTCGATCGAGATCGCCGCCCTCGTCGGCATCCTGATCGTCGTGGCGATCGGGGCGGCCTGGCTGATCGGGCGGGCGATCCCGCTGGGCTGGGACGAGGCCGTCTACGCGTCGCACTCGCGGTCCATCGTGACCGATGTCCCGACGTCGACGTGGAGGATCTACCGCGCCCCGGGCCTTCCGATCATCGGGCTACTGGGTGGAGCCTTCGGGTTCACGGACGCGAACCTTCGCGCGGTGGCACTCATGATGAATCTGGCCGCCCTGGCGGTCGCCTGGGTCTTCGCCCGCATCCTGTGGGGGCCCCTAGCGGCGATCATCGCGCTGCTCACGATCGTCGGGTCCCCGGTCGTCATCGCGGAGATCGCGCTCTTCCACACGGATCTGCCGGCGGCCGGCCTGGTCCTGGCTCTGATGCTGCTCCTCTGGTACGAGTTCGAACTCCGGCCCGAACCGAGCCGGCTCCTCCTCGCCGCGGCCCCGCTCGCCGCGCTGGCCTTCTACATCAGGTACGGATCCATCCTGCCCATCGGTGGGGTTGGGATCGCCGCGGTGCTGCTGTGGCACCGATCGATGCTCAACAACAGGCGGTTGGTGGCCGCCCTCGTCGTCTTCGCGGCCCTGCTGTTCGCGCCGCACCTCCTCGAAGCCGTGACCCGCACGGGTTCGCCGCTCGGGATCATCAGCAGTGCCGGCGAGCAGGTCGACACCTCCGAACCGGTCGCGACGGCGGTCCGGTATCTCGGCTGGCTTCCGGCACAGCTGGCGCATCGCCTCGGCTTCGCGGTCATGCTCGCGGGGGCCGCGCATGCGGGGATGGTCATGCTCGACGCGATGCGGAGACGCGACCTGACGCCGGTGGCCCGTCGATACCTGTGGCTGTTCATCCCGGCGGGTGTCATGACGGTCGGTCTCGTCCTGCAATCACACCCGGAACAGCGCTATGTGCTGCTCCCGGTGCTCCTCGCGATCATCGCGGGAGCGGGCGCCGTTTCGGCCGGGATCGCCTGGCTCAGGAAACGGCCGGCCCTCGCCGACCGGCAGCACGCCCTGGACGCGGCGATCATCGGCGGCCTTCTGCTGGTGGCGGTCGTCGCAGGCTCGATCTGGGCGCGGCGGGTGGTCGCGATCGAGCAAGAGGGGGCGGACGGGCGCTGGCTTCCTGAGGTTGGTCGGGCCATCGATGCGGACGGCGACGGCCCGTGCGCCGCGGTGACCTCGGTGCCGCCGATCGTCGAGTGGTACTCCCGCTGCGGGGCGATGTCATTCAGTACGAGCGGCGCGGATGCTCTCGCAGCTGGAGCCTTCGACGACCCGGCCTACGTCGTGTTCTTGGAC
This sequence comes from uncultured Anaerolineaceae bacterium, assembly GCA_964522905.1. Taxonomy (GTDB): domain Bacteria; phylum Chloroflexota; class Limnocylindria; order Limnocylindrales; family CSP1-4; genus SPCO01. Next base: position 2,584 of record CAZFXH010000145.1, on the reverse strand, counting down.
ATCGACGAGCTCCGCGCATCACCCAAGACGATCGAGCGCTATCGGGAACTCGTGGCGCCCACGGGCGTCCGCCTGAACGGTCCGCCCACCGAGGCCGAGGTCTACCGCCTCACGCGGTAACCGCAATTTCGTCCTAGACGGCACGGAGTACAGTGGGTTCGTCCCCGCTCTGTTTGGTATGTTCCAGCCACAGGGTGAATCCATGCCTCGCTCTCTCGCGATCCTGCTCTCGTGCGGGCTCCTCCTCCTCGGTTCCATGGCGTTCGTCACGAGTGCCAACGCGGCGACGATCGCCCCGACCACGACGTGCAGCAACAACGTCGATACGACACCGGGTCTTGGCCTCATCTGCGAGGTCACGATCATCAACACGATCACCAGCGCCGGCGGAAGTGCAGAAGTCACGGTTCGTGAGTGTCACGGCGCCGCGGGCGACCCAGAAGCGGCATGCACGACAGAGACGGAGGTCCTCACGGAGCCAGTGACCGCCGTCACGCAATGCAACGATTCGATCAGCAGCGGAGGGACGCTTCGCTGCAGCGTCGAGGTCACCAATAACTTCGTCGGTATCGACCCTGCGCCCACCGCAGTCACGGTCAACCAGTGTGTCGGTTCCGGTGACGGCCTCACGACCGGCTGTGACCCGTTCCCCGCCACGACGACAGGTGCCACGATCACCCAGTGCAATGGCTCGGCCAACGGCGGGACCCTGGTCGAACTGACCTGCACCGCGACCGGCACAGAATCCGCAGGCCTCGCTGTGCTGATCAACCAGTGCAATGGCTCGGCCAATGGTGGCGGGTCGCTGGTCATCTGCTCCGCGAACATCGAGAACAACGCCGTCACCGCCCCCACGGCGCCTCCGACGGACGCTCCGACGGCTGCGCCGACCACCGGCAGCACGGGCGGCGGAGCGACTCCACCCGCCACGGACACATCGGTGTCGACCGAGCCCGACCGGTCAGGCCCGGCGGCGACCCTCGTGGCCCTCTTCCTCCTCCTCGTGAGCGCATTGGCAGTCAGCTGGCGACCCTTGCGCGGCAACAGGTCACGCTGACTTAACTCGGCGAATCCTCCCGGACCGCCGCGCGATCATCCGCGCGGCGGTCCACGTCATGAGCCGCGCCGCCGGAACTGCGTTGGGACCTCGTCGCGAGCCGCGTTCTCGGCGGCTTCGGCGATGCGGCGCGCTCGCGTCTCGGGGCGCATCGCTTGCGAGATCCATCCGAGGATCGCCCGGCGCCGTGACCGGCTGAACGCATCCCATCGCTCGCGCGCGGGCGGACGCTCATCCAGCGCCGCGGCCAGATCATCGGGCACGATGAGGTTCTCGACGTCATCGAATCGCGTCCACGAGCCATTCCGCTTGGCCACGTCGATCGCGTTCAGGCCCGCCGGCAGCATCAACCCGGCCGCGATCAGGCGCTCGACGCGGGTCTTGTTCGTCCGCGCCCATCCGCTCTTCGGTCGACGTGGCGAGAACCACTGGATGGAACGCTGCTCGTCGAGCCGACCCGCCACCGAATCGATCCAACCGACACAGAGCGCCTCTTCGACGGCCTCCTCGTACGGGACGCTCGTCTGGCCCGAGCCCCGGCGCCACGAGACGAGGTGGACGCCGGTCGAAGTCGCGTGGTTGGCGATGAGCCATGCCCGCCACCCGGGCCGGTCGAACGGGCCGGCCATCGGCCGGCCATCAGGGGCTGTGTCCGCGGCCTTCACGGCGCTCCTCCGGGTTCCCAGGAGAGGATCCCGATCGGCAAGGGGCGTTGATCTCGGAGGCCGATCCGTCCGTCGTCGTCCTGCTCGATGATGTCGTCAAGAGCGCCGCGGAACCGGCCGTCGGCCTCGCCCCCGGGCTCGATCCAGAGCTGCCGTCGCAGGAAGCCCTCGAGCTCATCGCGCGACGCGAACCGGCGTGGCTCGCGCTCGAGCCGTTGGATCGCCGGCTCGCGGCCGCGCGCGCGCAGGAGCTCGATGAGATCCGGCAAGGCGGGCAAGGGGACGCGCGTCTCGCCGTGGACCGGCGGCCAGCAGACGTCGGCGATCGACGATGGCTGGCGCTCCATGAGCACCGCGACGCACAGCCGACCGGCCGCAGACTCCATGGCATCGAGGAACGGTCCGATCGCCTCGATGTCGTAGCCGACGTGGGCGATGAGCGCGACATCGGCCGCGAAGGGGGCCGGATCGGCGGGTGGCCAGCGTGCCTCGACCGGGCGGACGTTGCCGATGCCGTGCTCCGCCGCGATCTCACGAAGGCCGTCCAGCATCGAGGCGGACGGATCGATGGCGACCACCTCCCCACCGGACGGCGCCAGGGCCCGGGCGATCGGCAGGGCGTAGCGACCGGCACCCGCGCCGATGTCCAGCCAGCGCTCGCCCGGCCGGACCAGCCGAAGCAGGCCGTCAAGGGCCGGCTCGTCGGTTCGCGTCGGGTCGGCCCGGAAGAGCCCGGTGACCGGGGCGTAGAAGTCGGTGCCGTCGGGGACCTCGCGGAATCGGTCCACCTGCTCGGAGTTCGCTCGGACGCGCGCAGCCCAGGACGCCTGCAGCAGCGCGACGAGATCCGCGCGGGTATCGA
>CAZFXH010000144.1:0-13082 GCA_964522905.1 uncultured Anaerolineaceae bacterium | reverse complement strand
TTCATCGACCTGCACTGCCATACGTCGGCCTCGTTCGATTCGCTGGCGCGGCCCGCGGATGTCGTGCGCGCTGCCGCCCTTCGGGGGTTGACGCACCTGATGGTCACGGACCATGACCGGATCGATGGGGCGCTCGCTGCGCGTGCGGTGGCTCCGGCCGGCCTGACGGTCATCGTGGGCGAAGAGATCAGGACAGCGGACGGGGATCTCATCGCGGCGTACCTGGAGCGGGCCGTGGCGCCCGGGATGTCGGCGGTCGACACCGTCGCGGCGATCCGGGAGCAAGGCGGCCTCGTTGGGATCCCGCATCCGTTCGATCGCCTGCGGGGGTCGTTGCTCCTGGAGACGCGCATGTCGACGCTCGTCTCGCTGGTCGATTGGGTCGAGGTCCACAACGCCCGGCTCGTGGGTGGCGGGAACGAACGGGCGGCGACCCTGGCCCGCGAGCACGGTCTGGCTGGTGTGGCGGTGTCGGACGCGCATTCGGTCCTGGAAGTCGGGGTCGCGTACACCGCGCTCGAGGGCGCTCCGTCGACCGCCGCGGGCCTGCTGGCGGCGCTCGCCAGCGCGGAGATCGTGCCCGGTCGGGCGAGCTATGTGGTCCGTCTGTGGACGCCGGTCGCCACGACCGTGAACCATCTGCGCGGCAATCGGCGCATCCGCCCTGGTGCCCCGGCGTGACCGATCCGCGCGGCCCGGGCGAGGCCGAGCAGGACCATCGGCCGATGGAAGACGGCCCGCGCAGCCCCGTACCGTCCCAGGACATGGAGGCGACCCCCACCCTCGACCACCGCGCCGGTGTTCCACCCGCACCCGCACCGCATCCGCACGACGTTCCGCCGTACCCCGTGGTCACGACCGATCTCGAGCGCGAGCCCGATCCCGACCAGATGTCCATCGCGCGGCGGATGCGCCAGCCGCGCACGCTCATCTCGATCGCCGTTCCGGTCGCGGTCATCGCCGTCTTCGTCGCGATCAACGGAAGCCAGCTCGCGACCGTGCCCGGTCTCGTGCTCGGCGCGAACCCGCTCCTCGTCCTGCTGGCGTTCGCGATCTTCTATACCGGCTTCCCGTTGCGCGGCCGGCGCTGGTCGCTCCTGCTGCAGGGCACGGGTATGCGGGTTCGTACCAAGGACGCGACCGAGATCATCTTCCTGTCGTGGCTCGTCAACTGCGTCGTGCCGGCCAAGCTTGGTGACGTGTACCGGGCCTACCTGCTGAAGATCAACAGCACCGCGTCCCTGTCGAGGACCTTCGGGACTGTCTTCATCGAACGGGTCCTGGACCTGTTCGCGATCGCGATCCTCGGCCTCGCAGCCGGATACTGGAGTTTCCGCAGCGGGCTGCCGGCGGCCATCCAGGTGGTCTTCGGGATCGGGGTCGTGGTCGTCGGCGCGCTGGCCGTCGGGCTCTTCACGATGCGCAACTTCGGGCGGCAGATCATCGTCGCGCTCCCGTTGCCCCACCTGGTTCGCGACCTGTACGACCGCTTCGAGGAGGGCGTCTTCGGGGCGCTGGTCGCCCGTCAGCTGCCCGTGTTGGGCGTGCTGACCGGCCTCATCTGGATGACCGAGGCGTTGCGACTCTTCTTGGTCGTGCAGGCCCTCGGGTTCGCCGACGTGTCGCTCGGCCTGTCGGGAGCCGTCTTCGTGGCCCTGATCGGCTCGCTGCTGACCGCCGTGCCGCTCAGCCCTGCCGGGCTGGGCATCGTGGAGGCCGGCGTCGTCGGCGTCCTGACGGTCGCCTATGGCGTTCCGCTTCCCGAAGCTACGGCCATCGCGCTGCTCGACCGGGTCATCAGCGTCTTCTCGATCATCGTTTTCGGATCGATCGCCTACGCGCTGTCGCCGAAACCGCGCGGCCTCGGGCAGATCCCGGGGCCTGTGGACGCCCCCACGCGTCCGACGACGGCCTGATCACCGAAAAGCAGCGACCCCGAGGGTTGGATTCGACCGTCATGCACCCGCAACGCCCGCACCGATTCGTGTTTTGCATCCTCTTCGGCACGCGGGGGTACCTTGGTCAGGGCGGCTCCCGCTTCGGGCACTGCGACAGAGTGTCGTAAACCGCACCCGAATCGACCGCTCCGTGCATGTGCTCGCCACGAGCCACCGGTACGAACGGGGGATACAGGCCCGTACCGGACATCCGCATCATCGTGGCATCGACTCACCCACCGTATGGGCCAGCCGCACGCGGACAAGCCGCTAGGAGCGCCGCAGGCAACATGACCAGCCAGAACGGCCGAGCGTTCAACGAATGGCTTCGAGCCCAGCTCAAGGCCAAGAAGATGTCGCAGCGCCAGCTCGCCCAGCAGTCCGGCGTCGATCACTCGACGATCTCCCGGCTGATCCGCGGTGACCGCATGCCGTCCTTGGGGACGGCCACGAAGCTCGCCCGCGGGCTGCGTGAATTGCGCGACGATGCCGATACCCCGCAATACCTGGGTCTCGTCGCTTCCGGAGCCGCGAATCCCACGGCCCGTGTCGAATACGCCTTGCGTGCGGACGAGCTGCTCTCCGAGCCGCAGGTCCGCCAGATCATGGAGTACTACCTGGCCGTGCGGATGCGCCGCTTCGGCCGTGCCTACCCGTCAGACAGCGGAACCGGCTCCACCGAGCGCGGGACCGAACGATCCATGAGCGCCCCCAACGTCGGCGGCCGACCGATGTCGGTCGGAGGCATCAACGGTGCCGGGGTCACGCCCGCGCCGGGCTCCGGCGGAACCGCCACCGCGGTCAGTACCGTCCGTTCCGTCACCCGTGGAACCGGCCGCGAGCCGGGCCGCTACTAAGACTTTCCAGGGCACGACCCGGACCGCCCTCCACCGTCCGGGTCTCGGGGACTGCGAACGCCGGCGTCTGGGGCGCCGGCGTTCGCGATTCAGCCAGGGTCGGCAGACGGTCCATAGACCGACACGAAGCGGTCGGGCGCTGCCTCGAAACGATCCAGGAGCGGGCCCCACATCGGGCCGCCGCCCTCTGGCGTGATCGTCGCCTCGGCCGGGCCGCCGCAGGCGGCGCCGATCGCCTCGCGGAATCGGTCGTCGCAGAGCAGCACCAGCCCATCGAACTCCACGAAAGGGGTCATCGTGGAAGGATCGAGGCTACTGCCCGGCGCGACGTCCTTCGGCACGTCACCGACGTAGAGGCGGCCGAGACGCGCCAGGGGATAGACCATCGCCTCCGTCGACTTGAAGTCGGGCAGCGATCGGAGCCGGACCACATCGAGGCGCTCCACACCGGCCGCTGTCAGAACCGCATCGACTCGAGTTGCGGCGGCCTCTCCGGCCGGAAAGCCGCCGTCCGGATGGACGGCGGGCAGCATGTGCGTCAGGTTCCAGCCCACCAGCGCGACCACGCCGACACCGGCCAGGATCGGCCCGATCAGGCGGGGCGGTCCGCCACGTTTCCCTGCCTGCACGCCCGCCAGCGCCGCCGCTCCAAGCCCGACCAGCGTGAAGGCCATCGGGTCGGCGAAGGCGTGATAGTGGTCGTTGGGGAGCCCAGGAACGACCGTGTCCAGGCTCGGGGCACTGAGGGTCAGGAACGCCGTCGACCAGAGGAGGCCGAGGCCGAGCCAGCGAACGGCTAGCCGGTCGGGCCCGTTCGCGCGTGATCGCCAGACCGCGATCGCGATCACCACGCCGGTCGCGAGCATGCCTGGGATGAAGCCGTCGGTGATGAGCCCCGTCAGCGGCCAGCTCAGCAGGCGGAGCCCCACGATCGCGAATCGCACGGGGATCGACGTCTCGTTCCCGGCCCCGCCCGCGGCCAGGTACTCAAGTGCTGCGCGGAGCTCGGAGCCGCTCGTCGTCAGCTCGTTGACAAGTAGCGGCAGGTAGGCCACGGCGAAGACCGAGAGTACGCCCAAGTGCACCCGCCCGAGAGGGCGGCGTCTCGCATCGAGCAGGTAGGGCACGGCGATGATCGGCAGCAGCGCGACCCCCAGGATGTGGCACTGCATCGTCACCGCCGTTCCGGCCGCGGCCAGGAGCCACCAGCGTCGATCGCCGCCGCTCCACGCCCGCCATGCGCCGGCCAGCGCGAGGGCGCTCGAGAGCGCGATGAGGTTCGGGTTCCAGATGAACGTGGACTCGTCGATCGCGGCGGCGGACACCGCGGCCACGAGGCCGGCGACGGCCCCCGCGAGGGGGCCGCCGATCGCACGCGCCAGCCACCACACGACACCCACGGCGGCGATCCCGGCGAGCGCGATGAGGGCGACCACGGCCAGCGGCGAGTCGCCGCCAGTGATCGCCGCCGCCGGGCTCAGGAGGTAGTAATACCAGGCTCCGTGGTGCACGTCGCCGATGGAGGTCGGCGGGCCGAGCAGTGGCACCACGCCGTCCTGGACCAAGGCCCGGAGCGTGAGCATGTCGTGGCCCTGGTCCGCTTCCCAGGTGCCGCGGGTCGGCAGGTTCACGAGACGCATCACGGCGGCGAGGGCAAGGAGCAGCGGCAGCGTGGATCGGTCCAGGCGTGCGGCCGGGCTGCGGTCGCCGGGCACGTAGGGATCCTGGCGGTCCGTCATGTGGGAGCCGTGCGCGCCTTGGCGCTTCCTCGCAGCCTGAAGGCACCGTCCGGCAGTGGCCGCAGCGGCATACCTGCCGCGAGTGCGCGGGCACGCCCCAGGTTGATGGCGTCGTAACCCTCGTCCATGCCCGGTGTTTCGAGCAGGAAGGTCGCATGGGCGAGCCCTGGGTGACACAGCACGTGGGCCAGGCCCGCCGGCCCGATCTTGCCCGCTCCGAGGTGCTCGTGCCGGTCCGTCCGTGAGCCACGCTCCGAGCGCGAGTCGTTCAGATGGACCATGACGAGCCGCTCCAGGCCGATCCGGGCGTCGAACGTGGCCACGAGATCGTCGATCGCTGCCGGTGAGCCCATGTCGACCCCGGCTCCCCAGGCATGAGCCGTGTCCAGGCAGAAGCCGAGGCGATCATCCGGGATCCCGAGTGCGGAGATGGCCGCCGCGATGCGTGCCAGCTCATGGACGCTCGTGCCGAGGCCGCCGCCGCTGCCGGCCGAGTTCTCGAGGACGAGCATGGTCGGCCGGGCGGCGAAGCCGTCCGGTGTCGCGCCCACGTCCTCTTCATCTCGCGCCGCCGTCGCCGGTGTCGCCACATCCGCGCCCGCGGGATCACTCTGGGAGCGTTCGTCGGTGGCATGGAGCGTGCGCCGGATGCCCTCGGCGAGTCGCTCGATGCCGGTCGTGACCCCGAGACCGAGGTGCGAGCCCATGTGCACGTTGACGAACCGAGCTCCGAACGTCGGTGCGTGCTGGAGCTCGTGTGCGAGCAGGTCGACGGAGCGCTCGAAGGAATCCGAATGCGACCCCGCGAGGTTCACAAGGTACGACGCGTGGATCGAGACTGGGCCGATGCCGTGGTCACGAAGGCGCTGCCGGAAGGCTGCCAGCTCGCGGGGTGGTTCGGCACGCCGTCTCCAGGCCGTGGGGTTGTCCGTGAAGATCTGCATCGCGTCTGCGCCGATCTCACGTGCACGGTCGGCCGCCTTGACCATGCCGGTCGCAAGGGGCAGGTGGGCACCGATCCGGGGGCCGTGGGGGAGCATGGAACCCATCGTACGATGGCGCGGCGCGTCGCCGGGCCAGTGGCTGGATGACTGGATGGCACGGCCCGAACGCCCGAGCGCACCCGGCCTGACTCAGTGCACGGGGGCCAAGCTCAGCGGCGGCCCTGGTCCGGGCGGGTCTTCGTGCGGGCGGCCCCCTCGCGGCCGTTGCCGTGCTGCCGCCCGGTCGTGTAGTCGCCACCGACCACCGGCTCGATCATCCCGAGGTCCCCATCGTCACGGGTGTACAGGATGGCGATCCGCTCGGTCTCCGCGTTCACGAACACGAAGAACCTGTGCCCGAGTTCATCCATCGAGGTAGCGGCGTCCTCCTCGAACATCGGCTCGATGGCAAAGCGCTTCGTCTTCACGATCCGGCGTTCGTGTCCGGGCTCGCGGGTCCCGTCGGCCAGGGACTGGAGGATCCGCTTCTCCTCCTCCGGGCGGGCTCGCAGCCGCGGCTTCGACTTGTGATCGACAGTCTGGCGTTCGACCTTGTCGACGACTTCATCGAGCGCGGCCTGGTAGCTGATGCCGACCGCGTGACTCCGCAGCGTCCGCCCATCGATCACGAGCGTGACCTCCGCGATGTGGGCGTCGGACGCGCTCTTGTGCATCTCGTTGGAGAATTCCACGATCGCATCGGTCCGGTCGTCGAGGAGTCGTTCCAGCCTGCGGAGCTTGCGCTGGGTGTAGTCGCGAACGCGCTCCGGGACCTCGACATTCTTGCCCTTGACGATGGTCCGCATGCTCACCTCCGGGTTCGAGCGTCGGGGGGTTCGATTATAGCCCCGACCCTGCGGGTCATCGCTCGCGCGCCACCGTGATGGCCGACGTGCCCAGGGCGCCGGCACGCTCGAGGGCCTCGGCGCACGCGGCCAGCGTGGCACCGGTCGTGACGACGTCGTCGACGAGGAGGACCCAGCGACCGACCGGATCCGGCGCTCGCCCGAACCCGGCCACGAAGGCCCCCGCGACATTGGCGGCGCGGTCCCCCCGGTCCAGGTCGAACTGGGCGGTCGTGGCGCGCTCCCGGGCCAGCAGCGCCGCGTAGGGCAGGCGAAGGTGTCGTGCCGCAGCCCGCGCGATCAACTCCGCCTGATCGTAGCCTCTCGTGCGCGCACGGCTCGCGTGGACCGGAACATGCGTGACGAGCTCCGCCCCCACTCCGATCCGCGCCCAGCGGCGGGCGATGGCCGCTCCGAGGGGCTCGGCCAGCCGTTGTTCGCCGCCGTACTTGATCGCGTGAAGGGCGGAACGTACGGTCCCGCTGAACGGCGCGCACCAATCGAGCTGGAGCAGGGGAGCCGGCAGATCGCCCGGTAGCCCGATCGGAATACCGGCGGGCGCCGCCAGGCGGCGATCCAGCGCGGGCATGCACGCGTCACACAAGGGCGGTCCCTCACGCCCGCAGCCGACGCAGACCGCCGGAAGGGCCGCGTCGAGGGCATGGCTTGCCGCGCTGCGAAGGAGATCGATCACGCGGCCGAGGATGACGAGTCGCGCTTATCGACGACTCACCCGGGGGTGAGATCAGGCCAGGCGGACCAGGTCTCCGACCGCGGTGCCCGAAGCGTCGATCGTGCCGACGGGAAGCTCCACGACGCCGTGAGCGCCTCGGACGAGCGGCACGAGCCCGGTCCACGCTCGCAGGCCGCGATGGACGGAGACGACGGGGCGCACCAGCGGGTCATCGGCGGTGGGCCGCCCCACGAACACCGCGTCGATCGGGAACTTCATGAACATCATGTGGATCCCGTTGGAATCCGGGAGCCAAAGACCTTCCCCATCGTGGAGGGAGGGCCGGCCCATGAGGCCCTTGAACTTCGCCCACAGCGATCCCGCGACCTCCACCTTGGACGACAGGACCGTATCGCGCGTGAGGTTGCGGGCGGCGAGCGCCATCGTGGGCTCGCTCAGACTCCGGCCAGATTCACCATGATCAGGATGATGGCCGGGCCAAGGATGACGATGAACAGCGAGGGGAAGATGCACCCGACGAGCGGGAACAACATCTTGATCGGGGCCTTGGCGGCCATTTCCTCGGCCCGCTGACGGCGCTCGATGCGGAGTTGCTCGGACTGGACCTGGAGCACCTTCGAGATCGAGACACCGAGCTGCTCGGCCTGGATGATCGCGCCGATGAAGTTGGTCAGCGGCCCGACTTCGGTGCGAGCCACGATGTCGCGCAGCGCGTCCCGACGCGCCTTGCCGACCCGGACCTCCGCGAGCGCTCGGCGGAACTCGTCCGACAGTGGCCCTTGAAGCTTCTCCACGACCTTGGCGAGGGCAGCGTCGAACCCGAGGCCCGCACGGACGGAGATCGTCAGCAGGTCGAGCGCGTCCGGGATCATGAGCAGGATGGCCTTCTGGCGCTTCTTGACGCGCCCGCCGAGCCAGAACTCCGGGATCGTGTAGCCCAGGAGCGCTCCGATGAGGCCGAAGCCGGCACCGATCGGGAACGGGAAGCCCAGGACGCCGACGATCGCGAACAGGAAGAAGAACAGGATCCCGAAGATGATCGCGGAAATGGCCTTGATGCCGAGCCAGTCCGACACGCGCAGGTCCCCCGGGTTGCCGGCGAGCGCGAGGCGCTTCTCCGTCTTCTCTGTGAAGGACGTGGACGCGACGCGTGACATCCGAGCGGAGATGCCTGCCGCCAGCGGGCGCAGGGTGCGCTCGATGAACGGGGCCTGGAGCTCCAATTCCTCGAGGTTCTTGGCCTGCATCGTCCCGAGCTGGGTCAGGCGTGCCTGGACCGGGTCCACCGGCGCGCTGCCCCCGAGCCCGAGGACGATCAGAAGGATCGACCCGGCGGCAAGGGCGGCAACGACGATAGGGAGGATTTCCATGATCAGACCTCGATGTCCACGATCTTGCGAATCATCATGAAGCCGATGAACATCATGATTCCGCCGAAGATCAGGATCACGACGCCGGCCGGGAGCCCCAGGACGGAGGGCGGGTTGAGGAACATGGGTTCCATGAAGCCGGGTGCGGCCACGAACAGGAAGCCGGCCAGCGCGATGGGCAGGAAACCGACGACATAGCCGGACAGCCGCTGCTGCGCCGTCAGGGTGCGGATCTCGCCCTTGATGCGGACGCGCTCACGGATCGTGTACGCGATCGAGTCGAGGATCTCGGCCAGATTGCCACCCACCTGGTGCTGGATCGAGATGGCTGTGGCCATCAGCTCGAGGTCGTCCGACCGCACGCGGCGGACCATGTTTTCGAGCGCCTGCTCGAACGGCAGGCCCAGGTTCACTTCGCGAATGACCCTGCCGAACTCGATCGAGACCGGCGGCCGGGATTCGCGGACCACGAGCTCGATGGCCTGCAGGAAGGACGAACCGGCGCGCAGGGCATTCGCGATCAGGGTGATCGTGTCGGGCAACTGCTTGTTGAAAGCATTGAGGCGGCCGCTCTTGCGACGGCCGAGCCAGAAGCGGGGCAACATGAACCCGATCAGGGCTCCGACGAGCAGGATGATGGGCGAATGGAGCGCGGGCATGAAGAAGCCGAAGATGAACATCAGCACCGGCACGCCGATGATCGAGAAGCCCCAGATCCCCAAGAACTCGGAGGGCTTCAGCTTCAGGTCGGCGCGCGCGATGTCGCGCGCGAGGTTCGCCCCGAAGTCGCGGCCCTCGACCACCCTGTTCAGGCTGGCGAGCGCCTGGCTCTGGGCGATCAGGTCGCTGATCGGTCCCTGGCCGGTCGACACGGCGGCCGCACCCTCCGCACGGCCGGAGGCGTAACGCTCAAGGCGGTCCGAGATGCCGGATCGGCCGGAGCTCGCGACTCCGACCGCGATGAGCAGGATGGCCAGCGCGGCCACTACGGCCACCGCGAGCGTCATTGGTTCCACGGTCGGTCTCCTCCCCTTCGACTAGTAACTGAAGCCGAAGAGACCCGGGGGCAGGTTGATGCCCATGATCTCGAACTTCTCGACGAACTTCGGCCGGATCCCGGTCGGCTTGAGCCGCCCCTGGATCTTGCCCTCGACGACGCCCGTCTGTTCGAAGACGAAGACGTCCTGCATGACGATGACGTCGCCTTCCATTCCCTGGACCTCGGTGATGTTGACGATCTTCCGGGTCCCGTCCTTGAGGCGACTTTGCTGGACGATGAGGTCGACGGCCGAGGCAACCTGCTCGCGGATGGCCCGCAGCGGCAGGTCGACGCCGGCCATGAGGACCATCGTCTCGAGGCGCGACAGCATGTCGCGCGGTGAATTGGCGTGGCCGGTGGACATCGAGCCATCGTGCCCGGTGTTCATGGCCTGGAGCATGTCCAGCGCCTCGCCCGAGCGGCACTCGCCGACGATGATGCGATCGGGCCGCATCCGCAGGGCGTTCCTCACGAGCTCGCGGATCGGGATCGCACCCTTGCCTTCGATGTTCGGCGGGCGCGACTCGAGCGTGACGACGTGCTCCTGGCGGAGCTGGAGCTCGGCGGCGTCCTCGATCGTCACGATGCGCTCGTCATTCGGGATGAATGACGACAGCACGTTCAGCGTCGTGGTCTTGCCGGAGCCGGTGCCGCCGGACACGAACAGGTTCAGACGGGCCTCTACACAAGCACGGAGGAAGTCGAACATGTCCGCGGTGGCGGTGCCGAAACGGATGAGGTCGTCCGTGGTGAACGGCGAAGCAGCGAACTTGCGGATGGTGACGACCGGCCCGACGAGGGACAGAGGCGGGATGATGGCATTGACACGAGAACCGTCGGTCAGGCGCGCGTCGACCATCGGGGACGACTCGTCAACGCGGCGACCGATCGGGGCGATGATGCGGTCGATGATGCGCATGACGTGATCGTCGTTCTGGAAGACGACATTGGTCAGCTCCAGCTTGCCGGAGCGCTCGATGTACACCTGGCGGGGGCCGTTGACCATGATCTCGGTGATGGACTCGTCGCGCAGGAGCGGCTCCAGCGGGCCGAGACCGATGATCTCGTCCGTGATCTGCTCGAGCATCCGGACGCGCTCGGCGCGGGTCAGCGCGAGGCCTTCCTCATCGATGACCTTGCCGAAGATCTCCTCGATCTGGCGTCGCACCTCGACCTGGTTCGACAGGTCGAGCTTGGGGTCGAGGTCCTGGATGACCCGGTTCTGGATGCGGAACTTGACGTCCCGGAAGGACTCCCGCATGGGTGCCTGCGACTGGAGTCGCGGCGCCGAGGGCGTGGTCGGCGGGCCGCCGCCGGCTGGAGCCGGGACATTGGAACTCGGTGCGCCCGCCGGCGCCTCCGTCGCCCCACCCGGGCGAGCTGATTCGATCCGCTTCAACAGGGACATGACCTAAACCCCTTCTCGCCCCGAGGGTCGAAATGCTTCAACGGTGCCGGTCGATACGATCAGCGCCATGCGAACAACGATTTCTTGGCAGTGACCTTGCTCTTGTGGTCCTCGGTGGCCGCGACCTGCGAACCTTCACTGAAGACCGAACGGGCCAGCCGGAGGATGTCCTGGGAGACCTGCGCCTCCCGGTTGCTCAGGAAGAATGGGACGCCCCGATTGAGCGCGTAGACCACGCTCCGCCCGTCGCTGACGATCGTCTCGTCCACCTTGCGGCCGATCGAATGCTCGACGTCTGCGAGGCGGATGCCGAGGGCCGAATCGGCGCGGTTGAGGACGAGCCGCACCTTGTTCTCGTACCCGAGCTGCTCCGCGACCTCCAGGAAGAGGCGCATGTTCTTGATGCTCGTGATCTCAAGGCTCAGCATCGTGAGGATGATATCGGCGGAGTCGAGGATCGCGAGCGTGGTGTCGTTGAAGAACGCAGTGCAGTCCACGACGACGAGGTCATGCGTCAAGCGCAACGACTCGATGACGCGCTTGATGCCCGAGGGCGTGATGAGTTCGGCCATCTCCGGCGACGGCGGTGCGAGCAGGACCCGGATGCCGGCGGAGTGGTTGATGACGAAGGTGTCGATGGACTCGACTTCGTGGCCGGCCTGCTCGAGCTCGGGGACGAGGTCGGCGATCGACTTGTTCTTCGGATTGAGGTTGAGCAGGACGCCGACGTCGCCGAACTGGAATGACCCATCGACGAGGACGACCTTCTTGCCCAGCTCCGTGGCGGCTGCGACCGCCATGTTGACCGCGACCGTCGTCCGGCCGACGCCGCCCTTGGGGCTGAACAGTGCGACGACCTGGCCGGGTTCCCCACTGGGGTTCGTCCCGACCGGCACGCTCGCGGTCTCCGCGGGGGCCGCGACCGCAAGCCGGCTGGCCTTCTCACGTTCCCGTGTGTGGACCTGGCGGATGGAGGCAGTGAGCTCGTCGCTGCTGAAGGGCTTCACGAGGAACTCGCGGGCGCCGGCCAGCATCGAACGACGGAGGTAATCGGCCTCGCCCTGCACCGACATCATCACGACCGAGGCGGTCGGTACGGCGCGGCCGAGTGCTTCGGTGGCGGCGATCCCGTCCATGTCCGGCATGTTGATGTCCATCAGCACCACGTCGGGCGTGAGGGATGTCGCCAGCGTGATGGCTTCCGCGCCGGACGCCGCCGATCCGACCACATCGATGTCGCTCTCGAAGCCAAGCAGCTTCGTGAGGTGGTCGCGGGTCTCCGGGATGTCGTCGACGATGAGGACGCGGATCTGGTCTGCCATCAAGCGGTCTGGCTTTCGTTCCTTGCGGGTGGTGGTGGTGATGTGGTGGTCTGGCTTAGGTCGGGTGGTCCTGACGCCGACGGGCGCGGGACCGGTGGGTCCATCGCGCCTGTCGCGCCTGGGTCGTGGCTGTCCGGCGAGGGGCCGAACGGCAATGCTACTGCGCGGGGAGGATGGCCTCGATGAGCTCGGGCGGCAGGACGCCGTAGTTGTCCACGAGGGTCTTGAGGATGATGCCGGTGGTGGCATCGGGGATCGGTCCGTTCTCGAAGGGCAGGTTCGTCTCCGGGTCGATGAAGTCCTTCGGAGAGCGCAGGACCAGCGAGAACAGCGGCGAGTCGAGCTGGGCGAACTTGATGATCTCGGCCTGCTGCGGGGTTACGGCCAGGATCACGATCTCCTGCTGACCTGTGAGCGTGGTCCCCTCCTGGGCAGGAGGGGCGCCCTCTGCCGGGGGCTGGGCCGCGGCGGGCGCGGGAGGCAGCAGCGTCCCCAGGACCTGCATGCCCTGCAGGATCATCTTCACGCTCGTGCTGTTGAGTCCGGCGACGACCGTGAATGTGTTCGTGTCTTCGTCCGCGCTGATGACGGGGAACTTGTCAGCCTGGAATGCCGTGATCATGTCCACGTAATCGCCGGTCTTGATGACCGTGCCAACGCCCGTGACCTGATCGACCTGGACGGCGATGCAGCGCATCGCCTGCGGGCACTCGATGTCGAGGACCTCACCCGGCCGACCGCCGGTCAGCGTCCTGGCGGTGATCGCAGCGCCGGTCACGACCGGTTGGCGGACGATCTTGCCGATGACCTGGGACGTGTCGCCGAACGCGTCGGTGTCACGACCGGTCACGGGCTTGACCTCCACCCGGACCTGCTCCGCCTGGATGG
>CAZFXH010000143.1:0-1712 GCA_964522905.1 uncultured Anaerolineaceae bacterium | reverse complement strand
GGTCGTGCCGACCCGGCACGGAACGCACTTGCCGCAGGACTCCTCGCGCATGAAGTCCATGAAGAACCTCGCGACGTTGACCATGCAGGAGGTCTCGTCCATGACGATCATCCCACCCGAGCCCATGAATGACCCGACCTTCATGGGCGACTCGTAATCGACCGGCATGTCGAGGAACTGGGCGGGGACGCAGCCGCCGGCCGGTCCCCCGGTCTGGACGGCCTTGAACGCGCGGCCGTCGACGATCCCGCCGCCGATGTCGTAGACGATCTCGCGCAGGGTCGTGCCCATCGGCACTTCGACGAGACCGGTGTTCACGACGCGGCCCGCGAGCGCGAAGACCTTGGTGCCCTTGCTCGTCGCCGTCCCGATCGAGGCGAACCAGTCGCCGCCCTCCCGGATGATCGGTGCCACGTTGGCGAAGGTCTCGACGTTGTTGATGAGGGTCGGCCGGTCCCACAAGCCTGAGACGGCGGGATACGGTGGCCGCGGGATGGGTGTGCCGCGCCCGCCCTCGATCGAGGCGATGAGGGCCGTCTCCTCGCCGCACACGTACGCACCTGCGCCGAGCCGGACCTCGACCTCGAAGGAGAACTCGGTGTCCATGATCGTGTTGCCCAGGTAGTCGGCCCTGGTGGCGTCCCGGATGGCCTTCCGGATCCGGCCGATCACGAGCGGGTACTCGCCGCGGCAGTAGACGTAGCCGGAGCTGGCCCCGACGGCGTAGGCCGCGATCGCCATCCCCTCGAGGACCCGGTGGGGGTCGCTCTCGAGGATGGTCCGGTCCATGAACGCGCCGGGGTCTCCCTCGTCCGCGTTGCAGATGACGTACTTGGCCGAACCGGTCGCCTTCGCGACCGTGTTCCATTTGAGGCCCGTCGAGTAGCCTGCGCCGCCCCTGCCCCGCAGGCCGCTCCGGGTGATCTCCTCGCGCACCTCGGCGGGCGTCATCGTCGTGAGGGCGTGGCGGAGGGCCGCGTAACCATCCGCCTGGACGTAGTCCTCGAGGCTCTCCGGGTCGATTCGCCCGGAATGTTCCGTCGCGATCCGGACCTGGCGGTTGAAGAACGGTGGCTCCGTGACGCGGGCGGCGCCGGGTTTCACGGCCGCGAGGGCCGCGACGATCGGATCCAGCGCGTCGGGACGAACGTTGCTGAAGAGCTCACCGGTCTCCGGGATCTGGACGAGCGGTCCGGCGGCGCACAGGCCCAGGCAGCCGACCCGCTTCACGGCGACGTCGGTCAGGTTCGTGTCCGCGACCTGCGCGCCGAGCCCGGTCAAGATCTCGTGCGACGCCGCCGACAGGCAACTGACGGCTTCGCACACATAGGCCGTGGCCCGGACCTGCCCGGACGGGGCGAGGCCGTCGAAGTCCCGCGGCGGCAGCGGCTGGAGCTGTTGCGAACGCAGGGTGCCGGATGGGTCGGTCATAGGGCCTCGAGGCGCTTGACGAACTCGTTCCTCTCGACCCGGCCGACGACCTCGCCGTCGACGATCGCGGCAGGCGCAAGGCTGCACGATCCGAAACAGCGACCGGTCAGCAGGGAAAGCCTGCCGTCGGTCGTCATCCCGTGTGGTTCGACATCGAGCTTCGCCTTGATGGCAGCGAGGATGTCGAGCGCCCCGTCGATGTAGCAGGCTGTCCCGGTGCAGACGACGCACGTGTGCTCGCCCTGCGGCTTGAGCCGGAAGTAGTGGTAGAACGTCGCGAC
>CAZFXH010000142.1:0-2448 GCA_964522905.1 uncultured Anaerolineaceae bacterium | reverse complement strand
GACTCGCGCCGTGACCCCGTCGGGTCGCATCTCCTACGCCCGCATCGACCGGAAGATCGATGGTGTGAGCTACGAGAAATTCGAGATCCCCAATCTCATCGAACTCCAGCTCGATTCGTTCGCCTGGTTCATGGAGAAGGGGTTGCGGGAACTCTTCGACGAGATCAGCCCGATCAAGGACTTCACCGGCAAGGTCATGGAGCTCCAGTTCCTCGACTACGAGTTCGGTGAGCCCAAGTACTCCGAGGAGGAGTGCCGCACGAAGGACCTGACGTTCAGCAAGCCGCTCTACGTCAACGTCGAGCTCCTCATCAAGGAGACGGGCGAGATCCAGCGCCAGCGCGTCTACATGGGCGACTACCCGTGGATGACCGATCAGGGCACGTTCGTGATCAACGGCGCCGAGCGGGTCGTGGTCAGCCAGCTCGTCCGTTCGCCCGGCGTCTACTACAGCGAGGCGGAGGACCTGGCGTCCGGCCGCATGCTCTTCAGCGCCAAGGTCATCCCGAACCGCGGCGCCTGGCTCGAGTTCGAGACGAACAACAAGAACCAGCTGTGGGTCAAGGTCGATCGCAAGCGCAAGATCGCGGCGACGACCCTCCTCCGCGCGGTCGGTTACGAGGAGAACGACGCGATCACCGCGCTGTTCAGCTCCATCGACACGGATCCGGACCACGCGTTCATCGCGAGCACGCTCGAGAAGGACCTCACGCACACCACGGCCGAAGCCCTCATCGAGGTCTACAAGAAGCTGCGCCCGGGCGACCCGCCCACCGGCGAGAACGCCCGCCAGCTCGTCGAGAGCCTCTTCTTCAACTTCCGCCGCTACGACCTCGGTCGGGTCGGGCGCTACAAGTTCGACAAGAAGCTCGATGGCGTCGCCGCGCGCATGGGCATCGAACTGCCGCGTGAGCAGCGCACGATCAGCAAAGAGGACATCGCCGCGATCGTCGGCCACCTCGTCGAGTGCAACCGCGGCCTGCATCCCAAGGATGACATCGACCACCTCGGGAACCGTCGCATCCGCGCCAACGGCGAGCTGATCCAGAACGCGTTCCGGATCGGCCTGCTGCGCATGGAGCGCGTCGTCCGCGAGCGCATGACGATCCAGGAGATCGACAAGGCGACCCCCAACGCCCTCATCAACATCCGCCCGGTCGTGGCGGCGATGAAGGAGTTCTTCGGCGGCAGCCAGCTCTCGCAGTTCATGGACCAGACGAACCCGTTGGCCGAGCTGACGTCCAAGCGCCGCCTGTCGGCGCTCGGCCCGGGCGGTCTCTCGCGTGAGCGGGCCGGGTTCGACGTCCGGGACGTGCACCATAGCCACTACGGTCGGATCTGCCCGATCGAGACGCCTGAAGGACCGAACATCGGCCTGATCGGCTCCCTGGCCACGTACGGCCGCATCAACAGCTACGGCTTCATCGAGACGCCGTATCGCAAGGTCAAGCGGACCGTGGCCTACGACGAGGCCGGCATCGACAAGTACGAGGCCGGACAGAACCTCGAGAGCAAGAGCGGGGCCGTCGTCCTCAAGGCCGGCCAGCCGTTCACCGCCGCGGCCATCTCCGAGCTGAAGAAGCAGAAGGCACACGCCTTCCCGATCCGCCCCGTCGTCACCGACGAGATCCACTACATGCCGGCGGACGAGGAGGAAGAGCACGTCGTGGCGCAGGCCAACGCCCCCCTTGACGAGGAAGGGCACTTCGCGGCCGAGCGCATCCCGTCGCGCTACCGGGACACGTTTCCGGAGGCTCGCGCGAACCAGATCGAATACATGGACGTGTCGCCCAAGCAGGTCGTCTCGGTGGCGACCGCGCTCATCCCGTTCCTCGAGCACGACGACGCCAACCGCGCGCTCATGGGTTCGAACATGCAGCGACAGGCCGTCCCGCTCCTCGAGCCGGAATCGCCGATCGTCGGCACCGGCATGGAGGAGCGCGCCGCCCGCGACTCCGGCCAGGTCCTCGTGTCGCGCCGCGGTGGGGTGGTCACGAGCGTAACTGCGGAGCGAATCGCCGTGGAGACGGACACGGGCGAGCTCGACGAGTACAAGCTCCAGAAGTTCGTGCGCTCCAACCAGGGCACCTGCATCAACCAGCGGCCGATCGTGGACGTCGGTTCGCGGGTGGTCGATGGCCAGCCGATCGCGGACTCGAGCTCGACCCAGGCGGGCGAGCTCGCGCTCGGCCGGAACATCCTCGTCGCATTCATGAGCTGGGAGGGCGGCAACTACGAGGACGCGATCGTCATCAGCGACCGCCTCGTGCGCGACGACCTGTTCACCAGCATCCACATCGAGAAGCACGAGATCGAGTCGCGCGACACGAAGCTCGGCCCCGAGGAGATCACCCGCGACATCCCGAACGTCGGCGAGGAGTCCCTCAAGGACCTCGACGAGGAGGGCATCGTCTACATCGGCGCCGAGGTCCGCCCCGGCGACATCCT
>CAZFXH010000141.1:0-2556 GCA_964522905.1 uncultured Anaerolineaceae bacterium | reverse complement strand
GGGCACGCACTGGCCGCACGACTCGTCGCGGAAGAACTGGGCGATGCGGCGGAGCGTGTCGACGAGGTCGACGGTCTCGTCGAACACCATGATCACGCCCGAGCCCAGGGTGGCCCCGGCCGCGCGGGTCGCCTCGAACGTGAGCGGCATGTCGAGCGCGTCCGGCCCCACGAACACGCCCGCCGCCCCACCGAGCAGGATCGCCCGGATGTCGCCGCCCTTGACGCCGCCGGCGAGCTCGATCAGGTCGCGCAGTGTCGCGCCGAACTCCACCTCGTACACACCGGGCCGCTCCACGTGGCCGGACAGGCAGAAGAGCCTGTAACCGGTCGAGCCCTCCGTCCCGATCCGCGCGTACGCCTCCCCGCCCATCTCGAGGATGAGCGGGATGTTGGCCAGCGTCTCGACGTTGTTGACGACGGTCGGCTTGCCGAAGAGCCCGACTTCGACCGGGAACGGCGGCTTGTTGCGCGGCTCGCCGCGCTTGCCCTCGATCGACTCGAAGAGCGCCGTCTCCTCGCCGCAGATGTAGGCACCAGCGCCGCGCCGGAGTTCGATGTCGAAGGCGAAGCCCGAGCCGAGGATGTCGGCGCCGAGCAGGCCGGCGGCCCGTGCCGACGCGGTCGCGCCGCGGATGCGAGCCTCGGCCTCCGGGTACTCGCCGCGGATGTAGAGGTAGCCCTGGCCCGCGCCGGTGGCGAACGCCGCGATCGTCATCGACTCGACGATGGCGAACGGGTCGCCCTCGAGGAGTACCCGGTCCTTGAAGGTGCCCGGCTCCGACTCGTCGGCGTTGCAGACGACGAAGTGCGGCTGGGCGGGCTGGGATGCGACCGCGGCCCACTTGCGCCCGGTCGGGAAGGCCGCGCCGCCGCGGCCCATCAGTTTCGAGGCGGTGACCTCGGCGACGACGGACTCTGCACCCATCTCGATGGCTTTCGTCAGCGCCGTGTAACCGCCGCTGGCTCGGTAGTCGTCCAGGGAGGTGGGATCGACGGCGCCGATGCGCCGCAACAGGTGCAGGCCGGGATCGCCGGCCTGTCGAGCGGGGATCGCCGGGCGCGTGACCGTGGTCCCGTCCAGTCGCGCCAGGACACCGGCGGTATCCACCGGGGCGGCGGTCGTGACCGTCGCGGGATCACCGGCACTCGTGATCATCGCGGCCGGTGCGAGGTCACACAGGCCCAGGCATGGGGAGCGCAACCAGCCGACCCGGCCGTCGCGAGCCGCCTCGTCCGCCGGTCCCACCGCTCGGGCCATTTCCTCGCAGATGCGCTCCGCCCCGGCGACCCGGCACGCGATGTCGTCGCAGACATGTGCCACGACTGGTGGCCGCGGCTTCGTGGAGTAGAGCGCATAGAACGTCGCCACGCCGTACGCGTCCGCCGGCGGCACCGCCAGCCGCCGCGAGATGTAGTTCAGTGCCGGTTGGCTGATCCAGCCGATCCGGTCCTGGACGGCATGCAGGGCCGGCAGCAGCTGGGAGCGCCTCGCCCGGAGCGCGTGACCGCCGCGGGCCGCGTGCCCGTCGGTGCCCGGTCGCCGGTCGCCTCCGACCCAGCCCGATTCCGGTGGCCCGAGGACGTTGTCGACCGCCGCCCGCTCGGCGGGGGACGCGAGCGGCCCGATGACGTGCAGGTCCATCGTGGTCGAGTGTATCCACGTCGGGCGTCGGCGGTCGTGAAAAGGCCTGCCGGAGCGGCCGGATCTCAGGCCGGGACGGGGGCCTCGAGCTTCTCGATCCGGATGGCCGTGGCTTTGAACTCGGCCGTGCCCGACTTCGGGTCCGTGGCGTCGATCGTCAGGAGGTTCGTCGCCACGTCGTCCTGGAAGTGGAGCGTCATGAACGTGAGTCCCGGCCGGAGCGACGCATCGACGCGCACTGGTACCTCCACCTGGCCGCGACGTGACACGACCCGAACCCGTTCGCCGTGGGCGAGGCGGTACTCGGCCAGGTCCTCGGGGGAGATGTCGAGCGATTCGCCGCGTCGCAGCGGCGACGTGTAGCCCGCGCTCTGGACGCCGGTGTTGTACGAGTCCAGGCGCCGGCCGGTCGTGAGGCGGATGGGGTATTCCGACGTGAGCTTGTCGACGGGCGGGTCGTGGTCCACGGGTACGAACGGCACGCGATTGCCAGGCACCGGGTCCTCCCACAACCGTGAGTGCAGGAACAGCTCGCCCGGGTGGTCCTCGTCGTAGCACGGCCACTGGAGTCCGCCGAGCTCCTCGAGCCGGCGGTAGCTCATGCCGGCATGGACGGGCGAGAGGCTGCGGACCTCGTCCCAGACCTGTTCGGCGTTCGCCTCGCCCCAATCCGCGCCCATCCGGTTCGCCAGCTCGAAGATGATCGCGAGGTCGTCCCGAGCGCCGGGCGGCGGGGCGACGGCCGCGCGCACGCGCTGGACCCGCCGCTCGGAGTTCGTGACGGTCCCTTCGCCCTCGGCCCACGCCGCCGTGGCCGGCAAAACCACGTCGGCCAGCTCCGCGGTCTTCGTGAGGAACAGGTCCTGGACGACGAGCAGGTCGAGGCCTTCGAGCAGGCCGATCGCGCGCTTC
>CAZFXH010000140.1:0-15573 GCA_964522905.1 uncultured Anaerolineaceae bacterium | reverse complement strand
GAAGCTCACGTCCTCGACGACGCCCGACAGGCGGTTCGCCCCGCCGTCGTCGCCGAGCGCGATGCCCTCTGGGCGCACCGCCAGCGTCACGACCGCCCCGTTGCGTGCCCCCTCGACGGGCTTCGAGGCGCGGACTTCCTGCCCGGCGACGGACAGCCGGGAGGCCGACGCGTCGACGACCTGGGCGGCGATGAGGTTGAGGGTTCCGACGAACGAGGCCACGAACGGGGTGGCCGGGAAGTTGTAGATGTCGGCCGGGCTGCCGATCTGCTCGATCCGTCCCTCGCTCATCACCACGACTCGGTCGGAGAGCGACAGCGCCTCCTCCTGATCGTGGGTCACGTAGACGGTCGTGATCCCGAGCTGTCGCTGGATCGACCGGATCTCCTTGCGCAGCATGATCCGGATCTTGGCGTCGAGCGCCGACAGTGGCTCGTCGAGCAGCAGCACCTGCGGTTGGATGGCAAGCGCCCGGGCCAGGGCGACCCGTTGCTGCTGACCGCCCGATAACTGATAGGGATAGCGCCCGCCCCGATCGGCTAGATGGATCAGCTCGAGGAGCTCACCGACGTGCTGTGCGATCTCCCCCTTGGCCCGGCCGCGGACCTTGAGACCGAAGCCGATGTTGTCGGCCACGGTCATGTTCGGGAAGAGCGCGTAGGACTGGAAGACCATGCCGACGTTGCGCCGGTTCGGTGGTCGATGGGTGATGTCAGTGCCATCGACCACGATGGTCCCGCCGGTGGGCTGCTCGAACCCTGCGATCATCCGCAGCGTCGTCGTCTTGCCGCAGCCGCTGGGGCCCAGGAACGAAACGAACTCCCCGCGCTCGACGGACAGGTTGAAGTCCTCCACCGCCACCACGTCGCCGAAGTGCTTCTGGACGTTCGTGAGCTCCAGGAAGGTCATCTGCGGTCCATCTCCTAACGAGCCCCGGCAACCTGGACGCGCTGGCGCGAACTGCGGCCAAGGAACGCGATGATGCCCATCGCCAGCCACGTCAGCGCGAAGCTGATGAGCGAGACCGCGGCCGGCGTGTATGGCTGATTCCGTCCCAGCAACGACAGATACGGTCCGAATGCCTGATTGCGGGCCAGGAAGTTGGCGATCGTGTATTCGCCGATCACGATGGCGAGGGTCAGGAACGCGCCGGATATCAGCGCGGTCCGCAGGTTCGGGAAGATGACCCGCCAGAGGATGCGCGCCCAGCCGGAGCCGAGGCTCTGGGCAGCCTCGGTCAGCGTCCGTACGTCGATCGCGGCGAGCCCGGTATCGACCGCCCGGTACATGTACGGGAACGAGAGGATGACGTACGCCCCGACGAGCATCGCATTGAGGCCCAGATCCGACGAGGCCAGGATCAGCGGGCCGCCGCTGTAGATGCGGATGAGCCCGAACACGAGGACGACCGGCGGCACGACGAAGGGCATGAGCGTCACGAACTCCACGACCGGTCGCAGCCGAGGGATCTTGAGGCGCACCCAGTACGCAGTCGGGACGATGATCAGCAGGCTGACAACGATGGTGATCACGCCGACGACGAACGAGTACCCGAGACCGACGAAGAAGGCCGGATCTGCCAGGACCTGGCGGTAGGCGAGGAAGATGTCCGGCCGGGTCCGGATCGAGTGCAGGAACGTCGCCAAGAGCGGGACCAGGAAGTACAGAGCGCCGACGAGGAAGATGAGCCAAGGCCAGACGGCGCGCGGTCGTCGACGACGACCGACTTGGGCCGATGCCGCGATGGTCTCGAGCACGCCCGGCGCCCGCGGACCGAGGGCCGGTCCGGTCATGACCGGAGCCAGCGCTCGGAGCGCCGCTGGAGGATGGAATACAACCCGATCGAGATGGCCATGATCACGACCATCCCCATCGCCATGGCGTAGCCGAGTCCGGGGTTGTGCAGGACATCGCCCCGGATCTGGGAACTGATGACTAGGGTGACGATGTTGAGGGTCCCGCCGGTGAGCTGGAATGCCGTTGCCTGCGCTCCGAAGGAGTTGCCGAACAGCAGGATCATCGCCCCCAGGATGGACGGCGCCAGGACGGGCAGGGCCACATAGCGCCAGTACTGGCGCGGCGTCGCGCCCATGTTCTCAGCCGCCTCGCGCCATTCCCGGCGCAGGCCCTCCAGCGCCGGCGCGATGATCAGCACCATGAGCGGGAACTGGAAGTACATGTAGACGAGCTCGAGGCCGGTCTTCGACGTGAGTCGGAACCCCGGGTAGATCTCGATGCCGACGTCCTTGAGGAGCGCCGTCGCGAACCCGGACGCGCCGAGCGTGAAGATGAACGCCAGAGCCAGAGGCACGCCGGCGAAGTTGGAGGCCACGCCGGAGAACGTCATGAGCGCCGTTCGCAGGAAGCGCGGCAAACCGCCAAGGATCACGGCGTACGCGAGCAGGAACCCGAAGACGCCGCCGCCGATGGCCGTGACGATGCTGATCTCGATGCTGTTGGCGAACGCGTTGGGGATGATGCCGGTACTCAGATCGGCGTAGTTCTTGAAGGTGACGTTCCCGTCGCCGTCAACGACGCTGCCGATGACGAGGAAGGCCGTCGGCAGGAACATGAACGCGGTGCAGAACAGCAGGAATGGGACGACGCCCAGCCACGACCAGCCGAGACGCAGGCGAACGGGGCGCGCAGGTCGCGCGCCCCGTTCGTCCATCGACGTCACGTTCTCCATGGCCTGGTTCGGCCGAGCATCGCCCGGCTACTGGATGTTCGCTCCGACGACGCTGTCCCATTGCTCGGTGATGAGCGTGGTGGCGGCGTTCAGCTGATCGAGGCTCGGGAAGACCGCGCCCTCGACATCGGGCAGCTTGTCGAGCTGCTCCTGTGGGACCTTGTTCTCCGCGACGAGGTTCTCGTAACGGATCGGGTGGCAGTAGCCTTTCAGCCAGGTGTTCTGGCCCTCGTCCGAGTACAGGAACTCCTGCCACAGTTTGGCAGCGTTCGGGTGCGGCGCGAAGGCGCTGATGCCCTGGACGTAGACGCCGGCGAACCGGCCGGACGCCGGCACGACGACATCGATCGCGGGGCCGCCGCTCGCCGCGGTCGTGTCGCGATTCGAGAGGGCGTTGTAGGTCCAGCGGATCGTGATCGGGGTCTCACCGGCCGCGACCGTGGCGGCCGTCGCGATGATCGGCACGAGGTTACCGGCGTCGTTGAGCTGCTTGAAGAAATCGAGGCCCGGCTGAGCGTCGTCGAGCGACCCGCCGTTGGCCAGACCGGAGGCGTAGACGGCCTGGATCGCCTGGTTCGAGGTACGCGGGTCGCCGGCCAGCGCGACCTGGCCCTTGTATTCAGGCTTGAGCAGATCGGCCCAGTCCTGCGGCACGTTCGAGACGACGGCGGTGTTCACTTCGAATGAGAGGACGCCGTAATAGTCGCCCCACCAGAAGCCGTCGGCGTCCTTGGCGCTCTCAGGGATCGTGTCCCACGTCGCCACCTTGTAGGCCTGGACGAGCCCTTCCTCCTTTGCCGCCGGGCCGAACGACAGACCGACGTCGATGACGTCCGGTGCGGTCGGTCCCGGGTTGTCCTTGTTGGCGCGGATCGCCTCGATCTCGTCCCCGGAACCGGCGTTGGGATCAAGCTCGTTGATCTCGAGACCCGTGCGCTCCTTGAACAGGCTGATGCTCTCGCCGTAGTTGCACCAGTCGTGGGGCAAGGCGATCGTGGTGAGCGTGCCCTCCGCCTTGGCCGCGTCGAGCAGGGCCTGGTCTGGGGCGAACTCCTCATAGGTGCCGCCGGCGGCGCCCGATGGAGCGCCTGCGCTCGGCGCGGCTGAACCGGCGCCCGGTGTCGAGCAGGCGGCGAACAGGATCGCCGACGCTGCCAGGAGACCCGCCCAGCGGGTCAGGGTTCGTTTGGTGGACAATTGACTCTCCTCCGATGTAGATCGATGCTGGATCGTACGTTCACGCGGTCGCCCGGGCCCTCCTCGACCCCGCCGACCCCCGAAACGACGGCCCGAGGGGCGGTCCGGATCGGTGTCCGTGCATTCCACCCCGTGGACCCGCCGCCGTCAAGACTGTGTGATGAGTTCGTTAACGGCGCGTATCCGCCACGATATCTGCTCGCGGACCCGGCGACGCGGTCAACTCCGCAGGCGGGTCATCTCCGGGTCGAACAGGGGATCGGTCGCAACGGTGGCCGGGACCGCCTCGCCGAAATAGCGGATCGTGACTTCCTGTCCGGCGCGAGCTGCCTCACGGGGGAGCCAGGCGTACGCGATGGACGCGTCGACCGAGTAGCCGTAGGCGGCGCTCGTGACGTACCCGACCGGTCGCCCGTCGATCTCGACCGGCTCCTTGCCCATGACGACGGCGCCGCGGTCGGCGGCGATCAGTGGCACGAGCCGCCGAGTCGCGCTGGACTCGGCCCGGCCCTCCAGGGCCCCTCGGCCCACGAACTCGCCTTTATCCATGCGTACCGCGAACCCCAGGCCCGCCTCGTACGGATCGTGCTCGGTGGTCATGTCGGTGCCCCACGAGCGGTAGCCCTTCTCGAGCCGGAGGCTGCCGAAGGCGCTGCGGCCGGCGGCGACGAGGCCGTGCTGCTGTCCGGCGGCCCACAGCGTGTCCCAGAGCTTCGTGCCCAGATCCGCCGTGGTGTACAGCTCCCACCCGAGCTCGCCGACGTACGAGAGCCGCAACGCTTTCACCGGCACGTTGCCGACCCACAGCTCGCGGGCCCCGAAGTACCGGAACGCCTCGTTGGACACGTCGGTGTCCGTCAACGACGCGAGGATGTCGCGGGCGCGCGGCCCCCACAGGCCGATGCAGCACGTACCCGCGGTGATATCGCGCACGGCCACGCTGCCGTCCTGCGGTGCGAGACGCCGGAGCAGCTCGTAGTCGAGGTTCCCGTTCGCCCCGATCTGGAAGCGGTCCGCGCCCAACCGCGCGATCGTGAGGTCGCTGCGGATGCCCCCGCGCGCGTCGAGCATGAGCGAGTACACGACCGTGCCGACAGCCCGGTCGAGACGGTTCGTCGTGAGGCCATCCAGGAACGCGAGCGCGCCCGGACCCGTGACCTCGAGGCGCTTGAGTGACGTCATGTCGTACAGCCCGGCCGTGTCGCGTGTGGCGAGCGCCTCCGCCCCGGCAATGGGATGCCAGTAGCGCTCCGCCCAGGCGTTGCGGCGGGGACTCTCGTACCGGCCGAGGAGCCCCTCGTTGACGCCGTACCAATGCGGCCGCTCCCAGCCATTGCCCTCGAGGAAGAACGCGCCGAGCTCCTGCTCGCGCTCGTAGAACGGGGAGGTCCGTAGCGGCCGGGGGTCCTCCATCGGCTCGAGGGGATGGACGATGTCGTACACCTCGATGTAGTTCTGGACGCCCCGGTCGTGGATGTAGGAGGGAGCGAGCTGGTGCGCCTCGAAGCGGCTGAGGTCGCACTCATGGAGGTCGGTCGGCGAGCCGCCATCCACCAGCCACTCGGCCATCGCCTTGCCCACGCCGCACGCGTGGGTGACCCACACCGCCTCGCACAGCCAGAAGCCTTTGACGTCGGGCGACTCGCCCATGAGCGGGTTCCCGTCCGGGGTGAACGAGAAGATGCCATTGATGCCGTGGTCGATCCGAGCGCCCGGGCTGCGAAGGGCAGGGACGAGCTCCGTCGCCCAGGACCACGTCTCGGCGAAGGTCTCCGGGGTGAATTCCAGCACGGACGGCATGACCGGCGCATCACGCGGATGGAGCAGGTCCGCCGCGTCGATCGGCATCGGCACATGGCCGTAGCCACCGACCGCGAGGTGGTCGGGGTATTCGCGGAAGTACAGGTCGCGGTCCTGGACGCGGATGTTCGGGTGGATCGCCTCGTGCTCGGGCGGGATGCCCAGCGCGACGATCTCGGGCAGGACCGTCGTCCAGGTGAGTTGATGCGCCAGGGGCTGGAGTGCCACGGTCATCCCGACCATCGCGCCGATACGCGGCCCCCAGATGCCTGCCGCACAGACGACGATGTCGGCCTCGATCTCGCCCTGGTCGGTGACGACCGCGCGGACCCGGCCGTCGTCCATGCGGATTCCCGTGACGGTGTGTCCGCCGAGGAAGCGCGCGCCGCCCTCCATCGCGCGTCGAGCCTGCGCCTCCGAGATGAGGACTGCGTCGGTCAGGCCGTCGGTCGGCACGTGGTACGCGCCGAGGATGGCGTCGCGGTCCACGAGCGGCCAGAGGCGCGACGTCTCCTCGGGATCCAACACCCGGCCGGCCAGGCCCCACGACTCGGCGAAGTCCCGGCGACGATGGATCTCGGCGAGGCGCTCCGGCGTGAGCGCCAGCTCGAGGCTGCCGACCTGGTTGAGGCACCAACGCCCATCGAGCGTGAGTGAGGCGGCCTTCTCGATGGTGTACCCGGCGAACTCGGTCATCGTCTTGGACGCGTTCGTCTGGAAGATGATGCCTGGCGCGTGCGAGGTGGAACCGCCGGTCGCGAACAGCGGACCTTGCTCGATCACCACGACATCGGACCAGCCGCGCAGGACGAGCTCGTCGGCCAGCGAGCAACCGACGATGCCGGCACCGATGATCGCGACGCGCTGGCTCGACGCCACTTCGGGGGACTCCTCGTTGAGATGCGGAACGGGGTCGGCGACCGGGCGATCGCCGACCCCGCGGGCTTCAGTCTCGGGAGTTTCGAACGGTCAGGGCATCCAGGCGGACCACTTGGCCTCGTTCTCGGCGACCCACTTGTCGCCCGCCTCGTCGGCGCTCATCCCCTGGTTGGTGATGTAGTCCGCGACGAGGTTCTGGTCCTCGTTGGTCCAGCTGAAATTCTTGACCAGTGTGTAGGCGTCGCCGCCGGTCTCGGCGAACGTGGTGGCGACGATCTTGTTGAGCTCGTAGAGCGGGTAGTCGCAGGCCACGGTGTTCGGGTCCGCGTCGCAGCCGTCGGTCCACGCCGGGAGGTTGACCTTGACCAGCTTGATCTTGCTGTGCAGCCACTGGGGGTCGTAGAAGTAGCCGATCAGCGGGGTCTTCTGCTCGGTGGCCTGCTGGAACGCGGTGATCGAGGCCGCCTCGCTCCCGGAGTAGACGACCTTGTAGTCCAGGTCGAGGTTCTTGATGAGGGCCTCGTCGTTCGTGACGAACGTCGGGTCGCTCGCGAGGAACTGGCCCTGGTCGCCCGATTCGGACGTCTTGAACAGCTCGGTGTACTTGTTGAGGTTTTCCGAATCCACGATGTCGGGGTACTCGGTGGCCATCCACTCGGGGACGTACCAGCCGATGATCCCGTTGACGCCATTGAGGCCGGCGTCCTGGGCGACACCCGTGTCCGTGATGTACTTCTGTTCGAGGTCGGGGTGGCCCCAGTTCTCGAGGATCACGTCGATCTCGCCGGTCTCGAATCCGGGCCAGGCCACCTCCTCGGCCAGCGGCGTCGCCGTGACCGTGTAGCCGAGCTCGTCCTCGAGCAGGCTCTTGACGACGGCCACGTTGGCCTCGGCGCCGACCCAAGGGTTGATGGCGATCTTGACGGGGCCCATCGCGCCGCCGGCGCTCGGGGCCGCGCCCGTCCCCGTGGCCGTCGTCGGTGCGGCGCTGCCGCCGGGGCTGCTGCACGCGCCCAGTACCAGGGCCAGGACGGCGACCAGGGCGGTCAGCCGGGCCATAAGACTTCGCTGCATCTGTGCTCCTCCTCTTCGCCGCTACCGCGGCGGCCCGAATGCTATCCCGCCCGGGCCGCCGGCGTCGAAGGGCGCCCCCCGGCGCCCTGCGTGATCCGATCGAGCATGATCCCGAGCAGCACGATCACGACGCCGGCCGCCAGGCCCTTGCCGAAGTCCTCGCGCTGGGTGAAGCCGGAGATGACGTCGAACCCGAGTGCCCCGGCCCCGACCAGGGCCCCGACCACGACCATCGCGAGGACCATGACGATGCCCTGGTTCGCGGCGAGGAGCAGGGCCCGGCGCGACAGCGGCAGCTGGACCTTCCAGAGCAGCTGGCGCTCGGTGGACCCGGCCGACCGCGCGGCCTCCAGGACCGTCGGCGAGACCGAGCGGATCCCGGCATCCACGAGTCGGATGACCGGGGGCATGGCGTAGATCACGGCCGCCACGATGGCGGTGAAGCGCCCGACCGAGAACAGGGCGACCGCCGGGATCAGGTAGACGAACGCCGGGAGTGTCTGGGCGGCGTCCAGGAGCGGCCGGATCACGGAGCGGAACGCGTCGTTGCGGGCCGAGACGATCCCGATCAGGACCCCGAGGATCAGGGTCACCACCGTGGCGACCAGCACGCTCGCCAGCGTCTCCATGCCGTGTTCCCACAGTCCGAGGGCGGCGGTCAGCAGCAGGCACACGCCGGCCACGATGGCCGGGCGCAGTCCGGAGATGTACCAGGCGCCCCCGAACACGACCCCGACCACCAGCAGCGACGGCGCCTTCGTCAGGATCCCCTGGAGCGGGTTGAGGATCCCGAACGAGAAGGCGTCCTTGACCGCATTCGTGGCGCCGACGAGATTCGACTTGATCCAGCCGACGATGTCATTGACGGGATCGCGGAAGTCGATGAACACGGTCTCCGGGAACGCGGTCGGGTCCGCGAGGCTGCGGGCGTACACGACTGCCACGACGAGGATCGCGGCGGCGATCCCGGCCACGATCCGGCGCTGGCGCGCCGTCTCGCCGGCGCGGCGGAACCGCGGGTCCATCCACTCGCCGGCGCGATCCGTCAGGCGGTCCAGGACGATGGCCATGATCACGATCGCGAGGCCGGCCTGGAACGCGGCGCCCACGTTCACCGACTGCAGTGCGCGCAGCACGTCAACGCCCAGCCCAGGCGCACCGATCAGCGCCGTGATGACGACCATCGAGAGGGCCATCATGATCGTCTGGTTGACCCCGATCCCGATCGTCCGCCTGGCGAGCGGCAGCTGGACCTTGGACAGCGTCTGCCAGCGCGTGGAGCCCAGCGATTCGGCGGCTTCCATCGTCGTTTCGGAGACGCCTCGGATGCCGAGGGCGGTGATGCGGATGGCGGGCGGGATCGCGTAGATCAGCGTAGCGATCGTGCCGGGCGCCACGCCGATGCCGAAGAGCAGCGTCATGGGCCCGAGATACGCCAACGTGGGCATGATCTGCATGGCGTCCAGGACCGGTCCGATGGCTGCCGCGAACCGCCGGCTCCGGCCGGCGACGATCCCCAGCGGGATCCCGATGAGCAGCGCGATGAGCACGGCCGCGAGCATCTGGGCGAGTGTCGCCATCCCTGACTCCCAGAGCCCCAGCGCCCCGAGGGAGGCAAAGCCCAGCGCGCCGACCAACGCCAGCCGCCAGCCGCCGAAGACGAGCCCAAGGCCGCCCGCCAGGCCGATCACGCCCGGCCAACCGAGCCCGGCGAGCCCGCCCTCGAAGGCGCCGACCAGACCGCCGATGCCATCGCGGATGAGCGCGAAGAGGAAGATCGAGTTGCGGTTCTCCTCGACCAAAGTCCGAACTTCGTTGAGCGTGCCGAACAGCGGATACGCCTTGTCGTGCGGCAGCGTCCCCTGGCCCTGGAACAGGACGTAGAGCAGGACGGCCACCACAGCCAGGATCAGCAGCAGCAGGCGCCGCGCCGCCTTCGATTCGAGGCGGGCCGCGAACGGGGCCGTGATCGCGGTCATCGCGCGGCGGGACGTCCGGCCATGGCGCCCAGGATGTCGGCCCGATCCACGACACCGAGCAGCCGCCCACCGTCGGTCACGCGGATGGGCTTGTCGGTCTCGGTCGCCGCGTGCAGGCAGTCGCGGATGATCGCGGTGGTCGGGAACTCGGGGCCGTCGGTCGGGTCATCTGCTGTCGGGGCGCGCATGATCCAGCGCAGCGTCAGGACGTGCGACTTGGGGACGTCGCTCACGAAGTCCGCGACGTAGTCGTCGGCCGGAGCGCCCACGACCTCCTCGGGTCGCCCGGTCTGGACGACCGTGCCGTCACGCATGATCACGATGTGATCGCCGAGCTTCAGCGCCTCGGCGAGGTCGTGGGTGATGAAGACCATGGTCTTGCCCACCTCGCGATGAAGCCGGATCACTTCGTTCTGCATATCGCGCCGGATGAGCGGGTCGAGGGCGCTGAACGGCTCGTCGAAGAACATCACCTCGGGGTCGACGGCGAGGGCACGGGCCAGCCCGACGCGCTGCTGCATCCCGCCCGACAGCTGGTCCGGGTAGCTGGCGGCATGGCCCGTGAGCCCGACGAGGTCGATCATCTCGCGTGCCCGGGCGTGGCGGGCTTCGCGCGGTTCGCCGCGGACCTCGAGCCCGTAGGCGACGTTGTCGATGACCTGGCGGTGCGGCAGGAGGCCGAAGTGTTGGAAGACCATGCTGAACCGGCGGCGGCGCAGCTCGCGCAGCTTCTCCTGGTTCGCCTTGCGGATGTCCTCGCCGTCGAGGAGGACCTCGCCCGCGGTCGGCTCGATGAGCCGGGTGACGCAGCGAACCAGCGTGGACTTGCCGCTCCCCGACAGGCCCATGACGACGAAGACCTCGCCCGGCCAGACCTCGAAGGAGACGTCGCGAAGCGCGACCATGGAGCCCGTCTTCTTGCGCAGCTCGTCGCGCGAGAGGTCGGCGTCCGGTGTCCCGATGGTCTTGTGCTCCGCCGGCCCGAAGACCTTCCACAGGCTGCGGACGGCGAGGGTCGGCGTGCCCGCTCCGCCGTCACGGGTGGGTCGCTCCGTGGTCGTGGTCACGCTCACCTCACCCCTCTGGTCGCCCTGGGCCGGCCCGGGTCACCCCCCGAACCACCCCGTCGGTGCGGGTGCCGTGTTCTGCCAGATGTGTTTCGCCTCACGGTACTCGTCCAGACCGCTCGGGCCAAGTTCGCGGCCGATGCCGGACTGCTTGAAGCCGCCCCACTCGGCTTCGGGGATGTAGGTGTTGTAGTCGTTGATCCAGACCGTGCCGTGTCTCAGCCTTCGCGCGACTCGTTCCGCGCGGACTTCGTCGGCCGTCCAGACGGCGCCGGCGAGCCCGTACGTCGTGTCGTTCCCGAGCTCGATCGCCTCGTCCTCGGTCGAGAAGCGCTCCACGGTCAGGACCGGGCCGAAGACCTCCTCGCGAATGATGCGCATGTCACGACGGACGTCGGCGAAGACCGTGGGGCGATAGAAGTAGCCGTCCTGCAGATGAGCCTCCTCGGGGCGGCGGCCACCGGCGACGAGGCGGGCGCCTTCGTCGATGGCGCCGCGGACGTAGCGCTCGACCTTGTCGCGGTGGTCGGCCGAGATCAGGGCGCCGGCCTCGGACGCGTCGTCGTTGCCGTGCCCCAGGCGGATCAGGTCCGCACGCCGACCGATCTCCTCGACGAAGCGCTCGTAGATCGCGTCCTGCACGATCGCCCGGCAGCCGGCGCTGCAGACCTGTCCGGAGTGGACGAACGCGGCGGTCAGGGCGTTGTCCACGGCAGTCTCGAAATCGGCGTCGGCGAAGACGATGTTGGGGCTCTTGCCGCCAAGCTCGAGGGCGACGCGCTTGATGTTGACGGCGGCGCCACGGAGGAGCTGGCGGCCGGCCTCGATACCGCCGGTAAGCGAGATCAGGTCGACGTCAGGGGAGTCTGCGAGCGCCTGGCCGACGCGGCCACCCGGGCCGAGCACGAGGTTCACGACGCCCGGCGGCGTGCCGGCCTCCTCCAGGAGCCTCGTGAGATGGATCGCGCTGAGCGGCGTGATCTGCGCTGGCTTCATGACCACCGTATTTCCGGCGGCGAGTGCCGGCGCGATCTTCCAGGAGAGCTGGAGGAGCGGGTAGTTCCACGGCGCGATCAGCGCGCACACGCCGACCGGCTCGTGGACGATGCGGCTGATCGTCTCCGGGTTGCCGGCGTCGACGGGCCGGCTGTCTGCCTCCTCGCCCGCGAGCCGGGCGTAGTAGCGGAAGACCTTGGCAACGTCGGCCATGTCCCAGCGGCTTTCGCGCATGGCCTTGCCGGTGTTGCGAGTCTCTTCGGTGGCCAACTCCTCGAGGTCGCGGTCGATGAGGTCGGCGACGCGATCGAGCAGCGCGGACCGCTCGTGGACCGGCGTGCGCGGCCAGTCGGTCGTGTCGAAGGCCCGCCGAGCGGCGCCGATCGCCTGCTGGACCTGCTCGTCGGTCGCGACGTCGACCTCTGTGACGACCGTGGCGTCGCTCGGGTTGACGACCGGGCTGCAGGTCCCGTCGCCGGAGGCGACCCACGCTCCATCGATGAACAGGCTTGGCACGGGATCCTCGGCTGGCGGCTTTCTCCAGAGGCGTCCGAGGATGGGCCCCGGGTCACACGCGGGTCAAGGCCGTTGCGTCACGCGGCGAGGCGGTGCGCCGGCCGGTGGGCCGGCCACGGAGGGCCGGCGGGTTCCCGAACGAGGCCACCGCAAGGACGAGTATCCTCGTGCCCGTATCGGAGTTGACAGGCTGCGGAGGGCAAGGATCGGGATGAGCGGGCTACCGGATCGAGCCAAGGTCGTGGTGATCGGTGCGGGCATCGTCGGGAACAGCATGGTCTACCACCTGGCCCGTCTCGGGTGGCGCGACATCGTCCTGCTCGACAAGGGACCGTTGCCGAATCCGGGTGGCTCGACCGGTCATGCGTCCAACTTCATCTTCCCGACGGACCACTCCAAGGAGATGACGGCACTGACCCTCGATAGCGTCGAGCAGTACAAGGAACTCGGCGTCTACACGCGGAGCGGCGGGATCGAGGTCGCCCGGACGCCGGAGCGGATGGAGGAGCTCAAGCGCCGGATGGCGTCGTCGACGTCGTGGGGCATCGAGTCGGAGTTGCTCGATCCGGCCGGGGTCAAGGCCCTGGTCCCGTACATCGACGAGACGGTGATCCTTGGCGGATTCCACACGCCGAGCGTGTGCGTCGTCGACTCGCTGCGGGCCGGCACGATCATGCGCGAGCGCGCCCAGGAACTCGGCGCATTGACGGTCGCGGCGTCGACCGAAGTGATCGGGATCGACGTGACCGAGGGCCGCGTGGCGTGCGTCCGAACCGACGCCGGGGACATCGTGACCGACACGGTGGTGGTGTGCTGCGGCGTCTGGAGCCCGCGGATCGCGAAGATGGCCGGCGCGTCGATTCCGTTGACGCCGGCGGTCCACCAGATGATCAGCGTGGGCCCGGTCCCCCAGCTGGCCGAGACCGTCGGCGAGATCTCCTTCCCGATCGTCCGGGACATGGACACCAACATGTACGAGCGCCAGCACGGTGGCGACCTGGAGGTCGGTTCGTACGCCCACCGGCCGATCCTCATGGACGACGACGACATCCCGTCGATCGCACAATCCGCCCTCTCGCCGACCGAGCTGCCTTTCACCCAGGAGGACTTCGAGCAGCAGATGGAGCACGGCCTCGAGCTCGTCCCGGACGTCCTGGGCGACGAGCGGGTCGGCATCCGCCACGCGATCAATGGCCTGCTGTCCTTGACGCCGGACGGCATGCCCATCCTCGGCGAGACGCCCGAGATCAAGGGTCTCTGGTCCGCCGCGGCGATCTGGATCAAGGAGGCTCCCGGGATCGCCCGCGGGGTGGCCGAATGGATGACCCACGGCAGCTCCGAGATCGATCTGCACGCTTCCGATATCGCGCGGTTCTACGACCACCAGCGCACCGCCCAGCACATCGCGGCGCGCACGTCCGAGGGCTTCAACAAGACATACGGCATCGTCCACCCGATGGAGCAGTGGGCCAGCAATCGCGACGTCCGGCTCAGCCCGGTCCACCGCCGCCAGGTCGAGCTCGATGCGACGTTCTTCGAGGCGGCCGGCTGGGAGCGACCGTTCTGGTACGGCGTCAACGAGCGACTGCTCGGCGAGTACGGCGATCGGGTCATGCCCCGGGCGGCCGAATGGGAGTCGCGCTGGTGGTCGCCGATCATCAATGCGGAGCATCTCGCCATGCGCGACCGGGTCGGGATGGTGGACCTGGCCGCATTCGTCATCTTCGATGTCACGGGCCCCGGCGCGATGGCCTACCTCCAGGGTCTCGTCGTCAACCAGGTGGATGTCCCGGTGGGACGGGTCGTGTATACGCCGCTGTTGAACGAAGCCGGCGGCATCGTGGCGGACCTCACGATCATGCGCATTCGACATGACCTGTTCAGGGTCGTCACCGGCGGCGGCCTTGGCATGCGCGACAAGAAGTGGTTCGTCGATCATCTGCCCGCGGATGGCTCGGCGCAGCTTCACGACGTCACGTCGGCCTGGTACACGGTGGGCGTCTGGGGACCGCGAGCGCGCGACCTCCTCGCTGCCGCCACGGACGACGACGTCTCGAACGCCGGCTTCCCGTTCGGGACCTGCCGGACCATCGAGATCGGCGGGGTCAATGCCCTCGCGTCGCGGATCTCCTACGTGGGCGAGCTTGGCTGGGAGATCTACGCGCCGATGGAACAGGGTCTCCGCCTGTGGGACACCCTGTGGGACGCCGGGCAGGGCTTCGGGGTCGTGCCCGTCGGGATCGGCGTGTATGGCACCACCGGCCGGCTGGAGAAGGGGTACCGGGCGCACGGCGCAGAGCTCGAGCTCGAATTCGACCTCGTGGAGGCCGGCATGGCCCGGCCCAAGGTGAAGGAGGCCGATTTCGTCGGCAAGGCCGCCTACCTTCGGCAACGGGCCGGCTCCCCAGCGGCGGTCCTCTGCTCCCTGACCCTCGACGATCCGCGATCGAGCAACGGGGTCGCTCGCTACATGCTCGGCCGCGAGCCGGTCCTGGCGCCGGATGGAATGCCCCTCGTCGATGCGAAAGGCCGGCGGTCGTACGTGACGAGCGCCGGATCCGGACCGTCGATCGGACGACACATCCTCATGTCGTACCTCCCGCCGGAACAGGCCGTCGTGGGGACCGGGCTGCTGGTCGAGTACTTCGGCGAGCGGTACCCGGTGACGGTCGCGGTCGCGGGCAGCACCCCGTTGTTCGACCCGGACAACGAGCGGATCCGGGGTTGAGGACGTCCCGCTGATGCGTGTCCTCGTCTGCGTCAAGCGCGTCCCGGCAACGGGCGGGCAGATCACCCTGACCGCCGACCAACTCGACCTCGACACACGATTCCTCGGCTTCACCGTCAGTCCGCACGAGGAATGCGCGGTCGAGGAGGCCGTTCGCATCGTCGAAGCCCAGGGCGGGACCTCTGCCGTCCTGACCCTTGGGCCGGAGAGTGCCGCGGACCAGCTGCGCGATGCGATGGCCATCGGGATCGAACAGGCGGTCCTGCTCGAGACCGACGGGAGCGACTGGGATCCGGGCGCGACCGCGGACGCGATCGTCGATGCCATCCGCGATCTCGAGGCGGCCGAGGGACCGTTCGACCTGATCCTGTTCGGCAACGAATCCGCCGATTCGGGCGGGTTCCAGGTCGGGATCCGGGTCGCGGTCGCGCTCGATCGACCGTGCGTCACCGGCGCCAAGGGGATCGCGTTCGACGGCGGGGCGGCCACGGTGCGGCGCCAGGCGGCCGGGGGCTGGGAGGAGTTCGATGTCGCCCTCCCGGCCGTGATCTCGGTCCGCGAGGGCATCAACCTGCCGCGCTACCCGTCCGTTCCCGGGCGGCTCCGCGCCAAGCGCAAGGAGATCAGCCGGATCACTCCGGTGCGGCG
>CAZFXH010000139.1:0-2761 GCA_964522905.1 uncultured Anaerolineaceae bacterium | reverse complement strand
ATCGATCATCGCGGCGCGCGCCGAAGGCGGGCCGTTCCGGTCGCTGACGGACCTGTGCACCCGGATCGACCTGCGGTTGGCGAACCGGAAGGTGCTCGAGGCCCTCATCAAGGTCGGCGCGATGCGCGCGTTCGGCCATCCGGCCCAGCTGCTGCTCGGGGTCGACGACGCCATCGCGTCGGCGCAGGCGACCCAGCGCGACCGGATCACCGGCCAGACATCGCTCTTCGATCTCGGGGCCGCCGACGCGGACGCCCTCGAGCGGCCGCTGCCCGCGGCGACGGAGGTCCCGGTTCGCGAGCGCCTCCGCTGGGAAAAGGAGCTGCTCGGCCTGTATCTATCGGAGCATCCGATGGGCGAGGTCGCCGAGCAGGTCGGTAGGTACGTGAACGCCTACTCGGGCGACTTGAAGGACGAGGCGCTCGACGGTCAGCGCGTGGTCGTCGGCGGCATCGTCACGGGGATCCGGACGGTCATCACGAAGCGCCAGGAGGCGATGGCCATCGCCACGATCGAGGACCTGCAGGGCTCGATCGAGGTCGTGGTGTTCCCGCGCCTGTACGAGACGAGCCGGCCGACCTGGCGCGACGGCGCTATCCTGCTGGTCGCCGGACGCGTGGATCACAAGGGCGAGGAGGTCTCGCTCCTGGCGGATCTCGCGGCCGACTGGGATGACGCCTCCGCCCGTGGACCCGAGGCGTTCGCCCGCGAGGTGGCGGCCGGCGATCGGTCCGGCGGACGCGGCGGCCCGCGGCGCCAGACGGTACCCGTCGGCCCCGGCCCGGGTTGGGGAGGCGGTGGCAACGGCGCCGATCGACCGGCCACGGTCTCGCCCCGACGGGAGGACGGCAACGGCGGACCGCCTCCGGACGCGATGCCACGGATCCAGCCCGCCGAACCCATCCCGGCCTACTTCGAGCCGGCGGGTGCGGTCGCGGTCGCGGGCGATGGCCATGACCTCCACGAGGAACCGTCCGTGCCGGACGAGGCCCGCGCCCGGATCATGGCCGATGCCACCGCCGACGCGCCCGTCTCGGCCGGTCCGGACGCCATCCTGCACGTCCGCTTCGAGAACGCCGCGGCGCCAGACCGGCTGGTGAGTGCGATGGAGGCGGTCAAAGCCCTGCTCCGCGACAGGCCCGGGGCGACCCGCGTCGTCATCCACGTGCCGGCGCCCGGAGGCGGGTCGACGCTTCCCATGGAGCTCCGGCGCGGTGTGGCGTACGACGCCGAGCTCCTCGCCGAGGTCCGCCGCCGGCTCGGCGACGGGCTCGTCGACCTGCGGCTCGCCAGCGCCTGATCGGCGGGCCGCCAGCGGAGCATCACGAGGCGGGTTCGATCTCCACGACGCGTGCCGACCACGGGCAGTAGCGGTCGCTCGTCAGCGCTCCGCTCTCGATGTCGCTCGGCTCGCCGTCGCAGACCTCGGTGGTGAGGTCCGCGAACTCGAAGTCGCCGGGGTCGAGCGACCACGACCAACCCTCGTTCACGCCCGTGTCGCGCACGATCCGGCCGTTCGGGATGTCCGGTCCCTCGCCGCCGGCGAGCAGCTCGTTCGCGACCGCCTGGTCCGCGGGATCGGTCAGCAGAACGCGGAAGCGCTCCCCCTCGTTGACCTCGAACGTCACGACGATCCCGGCGGCGGGTGACGGCGTGGCGTCACCGGCGGTGCCGCACCCGGTCTGGGCGATCCCCGCCAGGATCGCAACGACGGCCGGACGCATGCTCCCCCGCATCGCTCTCGTCAGCCTTGGCCGGCGAGCCGGCGGACCTCCTGGACCGACGAGAGCCGCTCGTGGAACTCGGACCGGATCGACGAGATCACGTCGGTGTCGAGCTTCAGCTCGTTGGCGATCTGGTTGAGCGTCGACGACTCCTCGGCCGAGATCGTTCCGCTTGCCGCGCCCACCGCGAAGCAGGCGCGAAGTACGTCCATCCGCTGGTCCAGCGACGCGAGGCCGGTGAACTCGCGGGTCACGACGTAATCCTCCGTGCCGCCGACCGTCCGGGCCTGGAGCTTGGCCATCTCCGTGACAAGGACGGCGGTTGGTTCGTCGAGCGCGCCGTGGGCCTGCAGCTCGCGCTCCATGACGGCCGATTCCTCCGCGCTGATGTCGAGGTCCGCGTGCGCGGCGCGCGCGAGCGTGTAGGCCGCCGAGGCCACCAACCGTGCCTGTTCGGCGGGCATCTCCTCCAGCCGCGCGACGATGCGGCGGACCGTGGCGGTCTCGCCGGCGGTCGTGGATGCCGCCGACAGCGTGGCCTCGGCTTGGTCG
The DNA here is from genome assembly GCA_964522905.1 of uncultured Anaerolineaceae bacterium. Lineage (GTDB taxonomy): Bacteria > Chloroflexota > Limnocylindria > Limnocylindrales > CSP1-4 > SPCO01. Next base: position 485 of record CAZFXH010000139.1, on the reverse strand, counting down.
GCGGCCCGCTCATGCTCGGGACCGGGCCCGAAGATCCGTCGGAACATGGGTCTCCTTCGAGTGGGATGGCGCCCGTCACGATACCCGGTCCGGCCGCTTGACTCACCGATGCTGGAGTTCCGATACGCTCGGGTCGATGAACGTTACCCTCACGACGACCGGCCGCCGCACCGGCAAGCCCCGGGCGGTGCCGCTGTATGCGTGGGACGACGCCGACCGGCTCGTCATCGTGGGATCGCTGGGTGGGAGCGCGAGGGACCCGTACTGGGTTCGCAACCTGCGCGCGGATCCGCGAGCCACGATCAAGAAGGGGCGCCAGGTCCTGGACGTCCGGGCCAGCGAGGTCGAGGGGTCCGAGCGCGACCGCCTGTGGAAGCTCGTGGTCGCCGCGTTTCCCTTGTATGCGACCTACCAGCGCAAGACCGAGCGGTTGATCCCGCTGTTCGTGCTGGAGACGGTCGACCCGACCTGACCGTCAGCGGCGC
>CAZFXH010000138.1:0-5260 GCA_964522905.1 uncultured Anaerolineaceae bacterium | reverse complement strand
CTCGAGGACGACGATGTCGAAGCCGGCCGCCTCCGCCGCGAGGGCCTGAGCACGCACGGAATGCCACGTCGGGGCAGGCGGCTGCGTCCCCGGTCGCCCGATGAGCCGGATGTAGAGACCGATCCGCATGGAGTCCTCCCGGTGCGATTGTCGACGAGCCGTTCGAAACTTGCGGCGGGCCGGCCGAGGCCCACAGCGTCCGGTCGGGTAGTTGCCCAGCCCATGCTTGCACCCAATGTCCAGCCGATGGTCGCCGCCTCGAGTTGGCCCGCCGGCCGCGTTCGAAAGCCGATCCCCTGCGGCATGCGCTTCGGCCTCGTCCCTCGGCTCATTTCGCGTAGATGGCCGAGCGCTGAGGTGGTGGCCGCCATGGCCATCGGTCTTCAGCTAAACGTGACGTGTGGCCCTGTCGCGCGCAAAGACCGCTGCGGCACCCTCGCTACTGAGGTGAGCGTCGTGACCGCAGATTCGTCAATCGAGACCACAGCGCCCAGGAGACACACTTCCATGGAAAGCGCCTTCAACGTCTTCGTGTTCGTGCTCTTCGCCGCCCTCTGGGTCGGTTTCGCGTACGCCCTGGTCACCAGCCAGGGATCGCTCGATGCGGCGTGGCGCTGGATCACCAACCTGCCGCTGATCCTCCAGGGCGTGGTCTGGCTGCTGTTCCTGCCCGTCGTGCTGGGTCTCTGGATCTGGGAGTCGGCATGGCCGATCGTCCTGCGCTTCGTGCTCGTGGCCGGCATCGGCTTCTGGAATATCTACCTGTTCTTCCCCGGCTACCTGCTGCGCCGATGAACTGCGTCGCCGTCGGCGTCGGCGTCGAGTAACAGAAAGGTCCTTCGTCGTAGACTGATGCCGCATGCAGTTCGAGAACAGTGTGACCATTCGGCGGCCACCGAGCGAAGTCCTCGCCTTCGTCGCCGACCCGACCAACATCCCGAAGTGGAACTACGCGATCGTCTCGGCTCGCCAGGTCAGCCCAGGTCCGTTTGGCGTTGGAACGCGAATCCACCAGACGCGATCCATCCCGCGGCCGACCAGCGAAGAGCTCGTGGTCACCGAGTTCGTGCGGGAGCGCCGCATGGTCCTTCAAGGCGATATCGGTCCTCTCTCTGGGAAGCTCAGCTATGAGATCGAAGAGGTGCCAGAAGGAACCAGGCTCACCAATGCCGCCGACCTATCCGGTCGTGGGCCATTGGGACTGCTCGCCCCACTAGCCACCACACGGGTACGCGACGCGGTGGCCGCGAACCTCGAAGTGCTCCGTGACCTCCTTCAGTCGTCGGCGTAGGGACGACCGTGGAGCGACCCCCCTATGACAACACTCCCAAGACATCTTGTGCCGGCAGCTACTCCGCATCACATCCTGTGGCAATTCAGGCATTGCGGCCGCCGGCGCTACCCCATATGGCTGGTGCTCGAGTCCGCCCACAGCAACGGCTCTCGGCCAGTTCGAACGTGACGATCGAACCAGCAGCGGCTAAGCGCGGCCCGTGACGTGGCGCCCGTACTCCAATAAAGGCTGTAGCTACCGCAGGCTCGCTCCGATTCGGCGAGAACGAAGCACGCGGCCATGTCGAGATGGCCTGCAGCAGGTGCAAGGCGCCACCGCAAGTGCGCCCGGTGCGACACCGCCTGAGTCGAAGTCAAAGCGGTCAGCGGGTCACGGACAGGGCCCGCATCCCACTAGTGCCTCTTAGTGGAATCTCCGGGCCTAGCATCGAGCGCAACTTATGACGGATCGGCGTCGTCAGGTGGGACCCATCGCATGACCACATGCTCGCGGATTGCCCGGGCATGCACGGCCGCGTCACGGTTGGCCAATTTGCTCAACACGACCTCGAGGATGTAGGCGTACATCGAGACGGAGATCGCCTGGATGGCCTCGGCGGAGAACGGGCTGCGATCCCCGAGCCAGACCCAACCGCCCGGCCCTGCGCGCTCGGCAGTCGCGTTGAAGCTCGACGTCTCGGTGTGCTCCCAGGGACTGAATGTTCGGTACGCATACTCGTAGGCGTCGCGCATCGCGATCTTGTGTCCTGGAACCGCCTTCTCGACCTCCTCAACCATGCGGATCACGGATGGCATCCTCCGATTCTTGCCGTAGTTCCGCCCAGCGGCCTTCAGCCGCGCAATCGCCTCGTCCCGCCTAGCCTCCCTCGAGGATCGATGGATTGGGTCAAGCTGTGGCTCGGGGCTTCCGCGCGCCTTCGCGTGTGTGAGGATCGCGTCAAGGTGAGTCAGCTCGCTGGCATCCGAGTCCGACACCCACAGGAATCCGTGGAACTCAGGGTCGAGAGATATCCACTTGACGAGGATGACCAGTTCGATCAGCGGACGGATCGCGAGTAGCGGAGCGAATTCGGCGGGGCTGGAGAATGAGTGGTGAACATTCGCGTACAGGCCCTTGGCCCGCTCGCTGAGCAGCACGAACGGGAGGTCGTCATCGGGCACGCTCGCGCTGGGTGGGGGTGTGTCCTCGGCCAGCCGCTCTAGGAAGACGCTCGCCAATTCGATGGTGGACAGCCCAGCGAGCATGTTATCCAGCTCATCTGGCATGTCGACAACGATAGGCGGCCCCCGTCCGCAATGCGTCGCGATAAGACGGCCCAATTGTGCCGATCCGCCGACGACGGGAGTAGGGGCTGCGGCCGGCGCGACCCCACCCGCGGGCGCCGCCGTCAGCGCTCCCACAAGGCTCCCCGCTCGTCGCCGAATCGGATAAGGGCTCCAATAAGTGCTCCCCGGCGGCCTTCGAGGCAAACGAAGGGCCCGATCCGAGCGTGGATCGGGCCGAGAATGGCGGTGGTGGTACCGCATACCGGATTCCCAGTGAAACGTCTCATGCGTCTCAGCCGCGTTCACCCAGTACATCCAAGAGACACATGGGACACATGAGACAGGACCGATAAGGGTCCAGATAAGGGGCCAAGGAGCCCGATACCGGCGCGTCACGGCGCTTTCGCCGGGATTGTCGGCCGCGGAAGGCGTTGAGTCGATCGTCAGGGCTTTGACGAACTCGGCCCGCGCAGATGGGCAAGCACAGCGAGCACCCGCCGGTGGTCGTCGGACGCGGGCTGCAGCTCGAGCTTCGAAAATATGTTGGCGATGTGGGCTTCGACCGTCTTTCGCGCCATCCTCAGGCGATCGCCGATGGCCTGGTTCGATCGACCCTCGGCCATCAGCGCGAGGACCGCGCGCTCCCGTTCCGTCAAGTCGTCGAGCGGGACGCGTGAGCGTCGGCCGACGAGTACGGCGACAACCGCGGGATCGATCACTGAACCGCCCCTTGCGATCCGGCGAATGGCGTCGGCGAAATCGTCGAGGTCGGTCACCCGGTCCTTGAGCAGGTACCCGACCCCGCCCGCACCGTCGCTCACCAATCGCAGCGCGAACGAGGGCTCAACGTGTTGCGACAGGACGAGGATGCCGACGGCCGTCCCGTGCTCGGTGCGAATGGCCTCAGCGGCACGCAAGCCCTCGTCCGTGTTGGTCGGTGGCATCCGAATGTCAACGATCGCGACGTCGGGGCGGTGGTCCCGCACGACACGAAGGAGGGCCTCGGGGTCGGCGACCTGGGCGACCACATCGAATCCCGCGTCGGCCAGGAGCCGCGCGACGCCCTCGCGCACGAGGACTGAATCGTCTGCGAGGACGAGGCGCAAGGTCATTCCCGGTCGACCAATGCGTGTATCGCGGCAGCGGAGATCTGCTCCTTTGGGATGAACCCGACGGCGTGGCCGTTCTTCAAACGCCGTCCGTAGGCGCGCGCATCGCGGCTCGACGTCAGCACGATCATCGGCGGCGATTCCTCTTCCGCAAGGGACTCCGCGACCTTGAACCCATCGACGTCCGGGAGACCGATGTCCAGGAGCACGACGTCGGGGTGGAGTAACCGGGTCGATGCAATCGCCGACGCGCCGTCGACGGCCTCCCCTACCACGACGAACTGGTCATCGACGAGAAGGTCACGCGCCTGCGCGCGGAAACGGGCGTCGTCATCTACGATCAGGATGGTCCTCACGCGTCAATCGTGTCATTCGCGCCTCCCGGTGCCTACAGGGTTGGCACCTACGCCGACGTCGGTTGATTTGGTCGGAATCTGGGCGGAGAGACGCGTCCCGCCACCGGCCGGGCTGTCGATGGCCAGCGTCCCGTCGAGCGCCGCGAGGCGGTCGGTAAGGCCGCGCAGGCCGCTGCCGGTCCGAGGATCGGCCCCGCCGACACCATCGTCGTCGACCTCGATGGCCATGTGATCCGCGAAGGGTCGGACATGAACTCCGGCCCTCGTCGCATTCGCGTACTTCGCCACGTTCGCAAGGGCCTCCGAGATCACGAAGTATGCGGCTCCCTCCACCGCCTGCGGGTAGCGCTCGCTGCCGATGTCCACCGAGACCTCGACCGGCGATCGATCGGCCAGGGACTCCACCGCCGCCCCCAGGCCGGACTCGGTGAGGATGAGCGGGTGGATCCCGAGCGCCAGGTCGCGCAGCTCGGCGAGGGCCGCAGCGGCCTCCTCCGCGGCACGCTCCAGGCTTCGCCGGACCGCCGGGTCCACATGCTCGCCGAGGGCGTTCCGGGCGACCCGCAACTCCAGGCTGAGCGAGATCAGTCGCTGCTGGGCGCCGTCGTGCAGGTCCCGCTCGACTCGCCGCCGCTCGAGGTCGCCCGCCTCGACGATTCGCGCACGCGAGGCCCGGACCTCCTCGAGCTGCGTCTGGACTTCCGCGGTCAGCCGGTCGTTCGCGACGGCCAGCCGGAGGGCGCCGGCCACCGAGGCGATGAGCCTGGGATCCTCCAGCAGGATGGCGTCGTGGATGATGGCGGCCTCCTGGACCCCGTTCCGCTCCAGCATCGTGACAGCCTGGCCCGTGCCCGGCTCGGGTAGCTCAACCGGCCCGCCAGCGGCATCCTCGAAGCGTTGCTGGGCCGGCGACCAGTACGCAACCCGGAGCGACGGGTCGCCGAGGGCATTAGCGAGCGCCTCGCGCAGGCGAGCCGGGGTCGGCGTCTGCCCCAGCTCGACCACGAGATCCGCGACGGCGGCTCGGGCCATCCGGGCGCGGAGCAGGACCACCACGATTGCGATGGGGACGGCGAACTGGGCCCCGAGCACCAGGTTGTTCAGCTCGGGCAGCGTGATGCCGAGGGGCTGGAGGATCCACGAAGCAGATGCGAGGAGGATGGCGGCGGCGCCGACCAGGACCGGCGTCATCTGCCGGCGGACCGGACCGCTCGACCTGAGCCAGCGGCGCCCGAC
>CAZFXH010000137.1:0-2092 GCA_964522905.1 uncultured Anaerolineaceae bacterium | reverse complement strand
CCAGTCCGATGCGGTGCCATCGCCCACCCCGGCCGGTTCGCCGTCGAGGGTTTCGGACGGCTCCTCTTCCGCGGGCAGCACGGTAACGCTCATCACCTCCATCACGGGACCGGCTGCCAGGGCTGCCTCCGCGGCCCGACGCCCGCGCGCCCGGTCGGCCGCACCGGTCAGGCCGCCGCGCCCTTCGCCCGCGCCGGCCGTCGCCGCAGCGTGCTCGGCGGCCCGCGCCACGGTGACCGAGGCGTCCTGCTCCAGGACGCGCAGCCGGATGTTCTGGATCTCGTCGCGCAAGGCCGCCGCCCGCTCGAACTCGAGTTCCTTGGCCGCCTGGCGCATCTCGGCCTCCATCCGGCCCACGAGCGCCTCGACCTTCTTGCGGTCCGCCTCCTCGAACGATCGGGCAGCCGTGCCGCGTTCCGACGTGTACACGACCGTCGAATCGGCGACCGCGCGGAGGCGCTCGTTGATGTCGTGGATCCCCTTGACGATGGTCGTCGGTTCGATGCCGTGCTCCGTGTTGTAGGCGACCTGGATCGCCCGGCGGCGGTCGGTCTCGTCGATGGCGACCTGCATCGACTCCGTCACGCGGTCCGCGTACATCACTACCTCACCGCCGATGTTCCTGGCCGCCCGCCCGATCATCTGGATGAGCGACCAGGCGGAACGGAGGAACCCCTCCTTGTCCGCGTCGAGGATCGCGACGAGCGTCACCTCGGGCAGGTCGATGCCTTCTCGCAACAGGTTGATACCGACGAGCACGTCGAACACGCCGAGCCGGAGGTCGCGCAGGATCGCCACCCGTTCGAGCGTGTCGACCTCGCTGTGGAGATACTGGACCTTGACCCCGAGCTCCTTGAGGTAGTCGGTCAGGTCCTCGGCCATCTTCTTGGTCAGCGTCGTGACGAGGGCGCGCTCGCCACGCTCCACACGCCCGCGGATCTCCTCGAGCAGGTCGTCGATCTGGCCCTCGGTCGGGCGGACCGTGATCGTCGGGTCCACGACCCCGGTCGGGCGGATGAGCTGCTGGGCGATGTGGCCCTGGCTCCGTTCCAGCTCGTACGGCCCGGGCGTGGCGCTCATGTACACGGCCTGGTTGACCGTCTTCTCGAACTCCTCGAACGTGAGCGGGCGATTGTCGAGGGCCGACGGCAGGCGGAACCCGAAGTCGACGAGGATCTCCTTGCGGGTCCGATCGTTCTTGTACATGCCGACGACCTGCGGGATCGTCATGTGCGACTCGTCGACCACCAGCAGCCAGTCCGGCGGGAAGTAGTCGAGCAGCGTCCACGGCCGTGACCCGGCTTCGCGCCGAGCCAGGTGGCGAGAGTAGTTCTCGACCCCGGTGCAGTACCCGAGCTCGCGCAACATCTCGAGGTCGAACGTCGTCCGCTGCCGGAGACGGGCGGCCTCCAGCACCCGGCCTTCCGCCTCGAGCTGGCCGACCCGCTCCTCCATCTCGACCTCGATGTCGACGATGGCCTCCTTGAGCTTGTCGGCCGGCGTCACGAAGTGGGTCGCGGGGTAGATGTTCGTTTCGCGGCGCTCCGCGAGCAGCTCGCCGGTGAGCGGATCCAGCTCCGTGATGCGCTCCACCTCGTCGCCGAAGAACTGGATGCGCATCGCCAACTCTTCATAGGCAGGGACAATCTCCAGGGTATCGCCGCGTACGCGGAATTTGCCGCGAGCCAGTTCGAAGTCGTTGCGTTCGTACTGCATGTCCACCAGTTGCCGGAGCAGACGGCTGCGGTCGCGGATCTCGCCCACCTCCACCTTGGCCACCAGGCTGAAGTAGTCGGACGGGTCGCCCAGACCGTAGATGCAGGACACCGAGGCCACGATGAGCACGTCCCGGCGGGTCAGCAGCGACGTGGTGGCCGACAGGCGTAGTTTGTCCAGTTCCTCGTTGACGCTGGCGTCCTTTTCCACGTAGGTGTCCGACTGGGGCACATAGGCTTCCGGCTGATAGTAGTCGTAGTAGGAGACGAAGTATTCCACGGCGTTGTAGGGGAAGAACTCCTTGAACTCCGAGGCTAGCTGGGCGGCCAGGGTCTTGTTGTGGGCCAGCACCAGGGTGGGGCGCTGCACCTCCTGG
>CAZFXH010000136.1:0-2303 GCA_964522905.1 uncultured Anaerolineaceae bacterium | reverse complement strand
CTCCGACCCGGTCGCCATGAGGATCAGCTCCGGATCGCCGTCGCCGGCTGCGTCACGCAGGACGTACCCGCCGCGCCTGAGGCCCTCGCGCGCCTTCTCGGCCGTGCCCGCGAGCACGGGGAGCTTCTGGCGGGTGAGGGCCAGGGCCACCGGTCCGTCGCGCCGCTCCACGGCCAGCGCCCAGGCCGCGGACGTCTCGTTTGCGTCCCCCGGTCGCACGAACCACAGGTTCGGGATCGAGCGCAGCGCCGCGTAGTGCTCGACCGGCTGGTGGGTGGGGCCGTCCTCGCCCAGGCCTACGGAATCGTGCGTCCAGACGTGGATCACGTGCAATCCGACGAGCGCGGACAGGCGGACCGCGCCGCGCATGTAATCGCTGAACGTCAGGAAGGTCGCGTCGTACGGGATGAACCCGCCGTGATAGGCGATGCCATTGGCGATCCCGCCCATGCCGTGCTCTCGCACGCCGAAGCGCAGGTTCCGGCCGGGTTCGTCGGCGCTGAAGTTCGGCTCGCCCTTGACGTCCGTCAGGTTGGATTCGGACAGGTCGGCCGCCCCGCCGAACAACTCCGGGACCGGACCCGCGAGCGCCTGGATGGCGTCCTGCGAAGCGTTGCGGGTCGCGATCTCTTCCCCGGTCTTGTAGGTCTTGAGGTCGGCATCCCAGCCATCGGCGAGCTCGCCCGCCAAACGCCGCCGGAACGTCGCGGCCAGCCGGGGATGGGCCCCCTCGTACGCTTCGAGCCGGCCCTCCCATTCCTTCACGAGATCCTTCCCGGCTTCGACCGCCTTGCGGAACTCGCGCAGGGCCTCGTCCGGCACGTGGAATGTCTTGTCCGGGTCCCAGCCGTAAATCTCCTTGGTCAGGCGGACCTCATCCGGCCCCAGCGGCGCCCCGTGCGCCTTCTGCGAGTCCTGCTTGTTCGGGCTGCCGTAGCCGATGTGCGTCCGGATCGCGATCAGGCTCGGCCGGTCGTCGGCCCGCGCGGCCTCGATGGCCGACTCGATCGCCGCGATGTCGTTGCCGTCCGCGACGCGCTGGGTGTGCCACCCGTAGGCATCGAAGCGCTTGGGTACGTCCTCCGACCAGGCCATCGACGTCGGGCCGTCGAGCTGGATGTGGTTGTCGTCGTACAGGACGATAAGCTTGCCGAGGCGCAGGTGGCCGGCGAGGCTCGAAGCCTCGGACGCGATGCCCTCCTGCAGGTCGCCGTCGGACGCGATGACGTACGTCCAGTGGTCGACGATCGCGTGTTCGTCGCGGTTGAACTCGGACGCCAGCCGGCGCTCGGCGATGGCCATGCCGATCGCATTCGTGAGGCCCTGCCCGAGTGGCCCCGTCGTGGCCTCGACGCCCGGCGTCAGGCCTGATTCCGGGTGACCCGGCGTGCGCGAGCCCCACTGCCGGAAGGCCCTCAGGTCGTCGAGCGACAGGTCGTAGCCGGTCAGGTGGAGGAGCGAGTACAGCAGCATGCTGGCGTGGCCGGCACTCAGCACGAAACGATCGCGGTCCGGCCATTCCGGGTTCGCCGGTGCGTGCCGCAGGAACCGGGTCCACAGCGTGTATGCCATGGGTGCCGCACCCATAGGGGCGCCCGGATGCCCGGAGTTCGCCTGCTGGACGGCATCCATCGAGAGGGTCCGGATGGTGTCGATCGCGAGGCGGTCGAGGTCGGGCGTCACGGCAGCGGTCATCGGGCGGGACTCCGGCTCGGGCGGCAGGTGGAGCGCCATTGTAGGTCGGCGGGCGACACGGGCCGAGCGCACCGGCGCGAGCGCGCCTATCCTCGAAGCCCATGCCGAAGCTGCGCGCGCCACGCCCACGCCGACCCGGTCGCCCGTCGCGCCGCGCCACGCCGGGCCCGGCGCGCGTGGTCGTCCTGGGCGATCTCCTGCTCGATGTCGTCCTGGCGCCGGAGCGGCCCCTCGAGCACGCGACCGACGTGCCCGGTCGGATCTCGCTCGTCCAGGGTGGATCGGCCGCGAACGCCGCTCGCTGGCTCGGTCGCCTGGGCGCGCGGACGACGCTCATCGCCGCGGTCGGCCGAGATGCCGTGGGCCGCGCCCTCGTCGACGCCGTGCGCGCTGATGGGGTGCAGGTTCGCGTCGTCCGCGTGGCCGGAGCGCGGACAGGTCGGATCGGCGTCCTTGTCTCACCCGACGGTGAGCGGTCCTTCGTGGCCGACCGCGGCGCCGCCCTCGAGCTGCGACCGGAGGACCTGCGACCCCAGTGGTTCACCCGCGCCGACGGGCTGCACCTGCCGATGTACTCGTTCCTGGGCGAACCGCTGAGCCTCGCCGCC